>NZ_JBJYKD010000031.1:0-34259 GCF_049310025.1 Thermorhabdus hydrogeniformans
GCATTCACCTCCTACACCGTACTTATTAGCTCTATGTTTATATTTTAAGATGCTTCCTAGCAACTTAAAAGAGGGCTATTAATCGTTAGTGTTATCTGTTTTTAACTTCACCACTGATTTTAACATGCCCCACATTTCGTCTGTCAGAAGGCCTAGCCTCCAAAGGGCGATTCCCTCAAGTTGGTACCTTTTAGCAATTCCGACCTTTGAAAGTAGACTCTCCGGAGTTTCGTTTGGTATTGAAATGCCGAGCACAAGTTTTTCCTTCGGTACACATTTTAACGCTTGCTCAATTGCTTGGATAACAAGCGCGTTTGGTTCTGGCTTAGTGCCGTAGTCGTAAGCCATGACTATGATTCTGTCAGCATATTCCGACAAAGTTTTGTAATCATAACCCTTATAAGCACTGTTAGGTGCGTGCAGTGTAAGCGTCAACGTAAGCCTTGCCTTCTGTGTCTGCTCCGACAAAAGCTGTACAAATCTGTTAAATGCACGCTGCGTTGCCAGCAACTGTTCGCCATCTTCTTTATAACCTAAACCTTCAAAGTCCAGGTTTATACCCTGATACAGTGCCGCTTCCTTAATTATATTGCTGGTTGCCGTAATCATGGCAGCATCATTGCTCAGCAGTGATGTTAATGTGCCGTCTCCGTCAGTAACGTGCACCACCATCTCGGCTACCAGTCCGTACTTACTTGCCACTTCCAAAACATCTTCCCAACCATCCGGCCTTTGCCAGCCGGTTCTGCTTTTCGTCAGCAGATTACCGTCTTTATCAAGGCTATACCAGCCAAGTGCAAGTTCGTCCACTATGTCAGTATTGCCAACAGCAGTATTCGGATAGGGAACTCCAAATAGGTTAGTCCAACTACTTGTCCTACTGTCGCCAAGAGCATAAAAACCTATTACAGACATATCTTTTGGCGGAGAAGTAATTTTGACCATCCTGTTTACTCCGTCCCACTCTACTTTACAGTTGAATGCCTCGCTAAAAAATCGTAAAGGAATTAAAGTCCTCCCACCTGAAATCACCGGAGGAACGTCCAGGGCAGTAGGGGCTTCATTGCAATAGGCTGTCTTGCTCCCAATTTGTAATTTGACAATCATTTTGCCATCAGTGGCAATGACTGTCTGTGTTTCTCCGTCCCAGTCTACTTGCACACCCAATGCTTCAGCAATGGCCCGGAACGGCACAAGAGTTCTGCCGTTCTGAATTATTGGTTCAACATCAAAAATAACCGGTAATCCGTCAATAAAAATTGAAATTGCTTTATTCTCCTGCGCTAAAGCTGTAGGCGTAATACAACTGACTATGATAAACGCTAAAGTAATACATAAAAGCACTCGTTTCATACGTACCTCCTAAAACATTGCTTCCGAATTGTGTTGTGGAGCCTTATTATTAGGTATTTCTTTTGGTAAAAACATGTTACGTTTTCCTATTCCAAATATTTGCTAAACCTTCTAAGGTTGCTACCACCTGTAATAATCTCATACTCTTAAACTATCTAAAAACACTTATTGCGCCGAAATACGTTCTCCACACCCTTCCAATTGGGAGGAGTAGGAAAGCCGTTTATAAAAACAACTACTCAGCTTCTTTATCAATGTAAATTGGTATTTTTAATGTGTCTCCCGCTTTTATAAAATGGGGGTCAGTAATGTTGTTAAGCTCCAGAACTTGTTTGGCATACCATTCATAATCCATTCTGAAATGCTCATTCATAAAATAAGGGTTGATAATGTCAACCAACGAATCTCCTGATTTAATAGTTATCTCCCGTATCTCTTTTAGCTCCCACACATCATTGGGACGGTTTGAAATATTTATACCGCTGGGTATGCCTACTTTATCGGGGTCAAAATATTCTTCGGGTGGTATTACCTTATATCCGTCCTTAACGACATACCAAACACCGGTAGTTTTGTTAATATACCGTCCAGTTTGCTCATCATAAATGTATCCATCAACTATTTCCTGTACTTGATTATTCTTCGCTGGTTGTGTCACCACTTGAGGCTTTGAAAAAATTAAATATCCGCCGATAGCGGCAGAAGCTATTACCACCGGGATGACAAATTTATACCAATTTTTCATCATCTACTTTCTCCTTCCCGAATTCTTCTCCGCTTGGAAGCAGGTCAACCTCTCTAAGGTACTTTATTGCAGCCCACCGGACAAGGGCAGCTAGGCTACGGTCTGTCATCAACGCTGCTTTCTTAACGGCTTCGTATTCGTCTTCGGTAAAGGTAACGCTTACTAATTTAGTACGTGGTTCCGTTTTCCGAGGAGCCATACAAACCACCTCAATCAACTTGATGTATTCTGATAGAAATTATATCAAAGTCTATCACGGAAGTCAACTACGAATCGAGGTGGGTGGGGCTACTTATAGATAAAGCTGATACTTCATTGCACCTGAATTCCTCCAACGGTTGTAGTGACAGACATAATCGCTACCGTAAGTAGCCATCACTTTCTCTGTAGCTCGTTTGGTAGGAGGGTTAACGAAACCCATCCGGCAGCGAGAAAGCTCTCTATCGTAGAGAGGGCAAGTCTTGCAGGTACGCACTTTCGTCATGGTATCACCTCCCAAGAAAGTTGCTTATGCCTCCCGGAGTATAAAAGTATTAAGAAAAGAAGTTCCGTAGGGCATAGAGTCGTATAATTGGTTTGCAAGAGAGAAAAACCAGAAGGCGCCACGTTTTTCTTTACGCAACGCCTTCCTTCTTGGCTTTTTCCAGTTCAGGCTCAGTTTCTTTCTTCTCAGCTTTGCGTTTGAGGTAGTATCGCTGGATTTCCTGCTCTACTTCGGCAATCTTTTTTGAGTACCAATCAACTCGTAATCGTTGCTCTAGCATCTTTAGTTCTGCCATTTCGTCACCAGCTTCAAACTTCTCACGGTAGACTTCCTCCTGCTTGATGGCGTACTGAAGGTTAGCACGGAAAGCATCTCTTTTCGACCGCAACGCTTGTAGTTCCGGCGGAGTGTTTCCTGCTGGGATTACTAAAGACTGCTTGGGTTCAACTGGCTCGCTCTTGGTTCTCGCTGCCACAGTTAATCACCTCCCTTCGTTACGTAGGAGTTGCTTCAGTCGGTTGAGGACACCGTCTACGCCATTTTCAGAGTGAAGAAGCTGGCTGTGAATGCAGGAAAGCTCATAAACGAGAGAAGCTGGAGCCTCTTTCACGAGCATCTCCAGCTTCTTCGCAGCTACCACAGAACAAGTGTCTGTAGGTAGCGTTTGTTGGTGTTCCAGACATCGGATGATGTCTCGTACTCTTTTAAGTGTTTCTCGCTTGGTCATAGCACCATCTCCTTTCTATTGTTGGAAAATTTTAACATCTTATGATTATATTATAGTATAGGTCAGTCATGAATAAAAGAGGGGAACCAGTTTTTTTGTCGGAAATTGTCGAAAATTTACAAGAAAAAAAGAGCCTACTTTTAAGGCTCACCATCAAAAAACTATGCAGGATAAGAGAAAGAGGTTAATTGCGAGGACGGAGTTCCATCAATTTTGCTTCGATACGCTGCTGAGCGTTACGGTCTTTCAAACACTTATGACATATACCGTAGAACGCAACTCTGTGCTTACCTGAAGGCGAATTTACCAACGCTGGGTCATCAGGAAGGAAGCTTCCGATGTAAGAAATCTGTCCAGAACCGCACAAAATGCAACCATGTACGTGTTTACTTGCTAATTCCAATACCTGCTTGAGCTTCAAATAACGTCACCTCTTTCAGCCAACGGATACTTGAGCGGTAGCATAAACCGGAGCGGTAAGAATAGCAAAAATGGAAGAACGAGGTATGTTTTTATCCACCCACTTCAAAATGTCTTCCAGAAGGAAGCTGTAGTCTTCTTGTTCTGATGGGTCACTCCAGTTACTGTATAAGAATCTTGCTTTCGTAGGGGTAATGTCAACAAAGTCAAGCCATCCGTGACGCTTACTAATTCTCTCCAATGCTTTCATCTCGGAAGGGAGAAATTTTAGTCCGGTGGATGAGAGGTCAAGGGTAACTTCGCAGTAGTTGTGCTCCGTCTGGAAATCTACAACAATCATTGGAAGACTGTTTTTGTAACATACTTGCTTGTATGTCTCAAACCTTTGATAAGAGGTAGAGTCGCAGTCGCTTATTTTAAGAACAGGGTAGGGCATAGTAATCACCTCCACAAATTCTATGTTGTACGCTTAGGCGGTTTCTTTGAGTAACTATACTCATAGGCGTCTCTCATGTCTTCGGCTGTTTCATAAAACACCCACCGCTTTGATGGACTGTGCAGAGGTTCGGCCATCTCGCTGATGTGCACTACTGAAATAGTAGAGGGGGCTCCCATTAGAAAATCGTAATACTGAATGACGTAATATCCGTCACCTAGATAACTAAGAATATGCCCTTGGCGGTCAACGGTATAACAATCTTCGTCAAGGATATGGAACCACTTTCCTTCAAGACTCTTCCATTTTTCCATCCAGCTTTTGAATGCTTCTTCAGCTTTCTTGCGTTGAACATCATTACTCGTCAAGCTCATTTAATCAACCACCTACCATTTACTGTTAATGATTAAATTATAAATGGCTTGACAGGAACTTTATAGGGAGGAACTTTTTTACTTCGGAAGAGGGAGGAAGTAGCTGCCTTACAGAGGAGCTTATTGTTAGCTTTGCTAGCTTAGGGCTAGCACCCGCTAGCTCGAAGCTAACAACGGCAAATATACTATTTGCAAGTATTTTACGATTCGCGCCTAGCTATCTTAGGTTTTTTGGTATATCTCTATATATAGTTTTTATAAACACCTCTCTTAAAAAATTCCATATAAAGAGATATGCTAAAAAAGCTAAAAAAGCTAGCAAAAACGCTGCAAACTATTGATTTTATTAGATTTTCGATTGCTAGCTTCGTGCTAGCTTAGCTAGCTTCGATGCTAGCAAAGCTAGGCGTGGGAACCAACAGAAAAGCCCGGCCAAGCAATATAGCTTAGCTGGGCTTTAATGAGAGGTGGTTTTTAGCAGGTGTAATAAGTGGTGTTCGGGTCTCTTCGGTGAACTCGAATTCCAGTAACTTCAGCTACCAGCTCCTCCTGCTCCCGAATGTAACCAGCGAGTTCCTGCGGATTATGGAAGGGATACTGTATAGTACTTGGGCCGTTGGAGTTAGCCAGAACCCAATCAGTAATTTCTCTAAGTTGGAAGACAGGTTTCTTTTGTCCTGCTTCTACTTCCTGCCTTCTCAGTATTGCAAATTCTCTCAGCAACATCAATGCATTATCGGCTTGGAATTGTGCTTCCCGTATAACCTGTGGCAGTTTGTCAACCACTGTTTCCATTGTGGAAAGTAGCTGCTTGCTTTCATCAAGAGCTTCTGCCATCAACAACAGCGCCCTCTCAAAGCCTTCAAGACGCACACTCTTACGCCGGTAGGCTTCAAACTTCGTATCGACAAGCTGGAAGAAACGTTGAGCGGCAACGAGCATATCAGCTAGTAATGCTTCCCGACCAGGGTTGTCGTAGAGAACCTTCCACTCCCAGTCATCTACTTTTTGCCCTTCCGGTATCTTTTTGAATCGAAAAACCAGCGACCGCTCCATCAAGTCTGAAGCGTGGATGGGTAGACGGGTAGCAGTAATGGCGAAAGTGCAGTCTGTCTTAACTGTCACATCCGTGTTAGAGTAGAGAGGACGGTACTGGATTTTCTTAAGCGTAACCGCTCTGGCGATTTCTTCCTCAAACTGTTCCCGGTAGTTTCTCAGGCTGCCTGGTCTGACGTTATCAAATACGTAAATCCCGCGGGCACTGGCAAGGAAAGTCCTCAACTCCTGCAAATCCCTTGGAGTGACTCCAACGCCTATCTCTCCAACAAGAACTCCTGTCCGAACGTAGTAAAAACGAGATTTACCTGAACCAGCTTCACCGATAGCCATTTCAACTGGCAACTCCAATCCTCTCCAGTCCCGGAAAAGAGGAGAGAGATAGCAGAGGACTTCAAGCAGTGCTCTTTGTTCTTCATCCGTAAAAATGGAATGACTGTCAAGGTTGAGAGTGTCCACTACCTGACGCCATAACCTTTTTGGTTGCGAAGGCAGGTTTTGGAAGTCTATCTTAACCGGTTTAACGATTCCTTTCTTGAACAGCACTTCGTCAACGCCGTTATCCTCCAAAGTGATAGCATCCTTAGTCACCATTGCAACTGCCGAATCGCTAAGCTGAACATATAAAGCATCAGTTGGTACTTTTGGCGGTTCGTTCACATAGGAAACCTTACGAGTCCTCACCCGAGGGCAGCCCTGTATGAAAGCCGTTGACAGACGACTTATGACTTCTCTATCAGCGGTTCCGATGCCGTATTTAGCTGTGATTAGCTCCGCAAACTCTCCAACCCGGAAAGCATTTGCATTTTCAGTCCAGTCTACTTCGTAAAGAAGTTTCTCTTTCCCGTCGAAGTAGTAGAACTTTCTGTTATCCGCCTCATCACGATAACGCCGTCCTTCATAATCAAGGTCGGCTACTACTGCCGTAGCTGCCATTTCGTAATCGTCCCGGTTTAGACCCCGCTTTCTTAGGTGTCTTTGCAACCAGCTTCGCAGTTGCGGTTGTATCGGAAATCGAGCCTGTTTAGCCAATTCCCAAAAATCGTTAGCGGTGTGTTTAAGCAAGAAGTCATCCAGTCCAATCTTTTCTCCTTCCTTTTCCGGATGGGGTAGGATTACCTGTTTTACATCAGCACCACGTTTGAACAGCCAGAAGGCGAAATCAAAGGCTGCTTGCTGAACCTGCTCTTTGACTGGAAAGCCATTTGCTGAATCGCTGTCAAAGACGATGTAGACTGTTCGCTGTCTCCAGTCAAACTCGAGAAGCTCTGGAGCCACATGCTCTTCCAGCAATTGGATAGCATCAGCATCCTTTATTGTGAAAGTGATAAAGCCTCTTTTGCTTTCTCCAATTTCGCTTGGCTTAATTCTGTACTTACCGTGCCTAATGTTATTAACACCACCAAGGGCAATGGCAGGAATACCCTCCTGTACTGCTTTGGCGGCCTTCTTTTCGCCTTCCACGATAACGAGCGGTTTAGAAGTATCTTTGGCTATCTTCCATATATCCGGTAGTACGTAAACGTGAACGCCAGTATCCTTTGGCTGAGCGTACTTAACCTGTTTCCCTTCGGAATTGACCGGCGGTTGATGGTAGCGAATACGGAAGAACGGGATTTCCTCTTTCTCACCAGTAATAAGCCGGTCATGAATGGGATTTCCGTACTTATCGAAATACGGAATGACGTAACCTGTGCTTTGTGGGAAGGGAGTCAAGTTTCTTTCAACGTCTGTAGCATCCCTTACGCCCATCTTCTTAATGGTTTCTTCGTTTAGTCCGCTGCGCTTCAGGTCTTCCATCGAAAGTGGTGAAAGTAGCTGCAACAAGTTGTCCTGAACGTTACATTCCAACGCCCTCGCTGTGGTCATTTTGACCAGCCTCCTTCTTCAATGTTTCTCGTTTAATGTAGTTAATGCGGTCACCAAGCTCCCGCATTGCTCTAACATAATCGAACAGGTTGACAGTCAGGTTCTTGTCACCCTCGAACCTCGTTCGCAAGTCCCGTAGGGTGGAGAAGTCCGCTTCTGGGTAAAGGAACATCACTTTCTTTGCTCCAGGAAACGGAACTCTGATTTCCGGCTTATAACCGTTCAACATTAGGTAGGCAGCGAAATGCAAGTCCTTTGTGTAGAAAGGCTCTCGTTTCATAGTTATCAAACCTCCTTAAATTAAGTTGGTTTTTCTTTCCACGTATAAAAATAGTTGATGAAAAAAGTTCCTAGGTGCATAGAGGCTTATAAACGTTAATGCAACGATGTTTTCAGCTACTAACTTGTGGTTTTGCTTTCTTTCAAGTAAAAGTAGCCATTCCCAATTACCGACAAAGTTACCAGCGACCAAATCAGCCAGAACATTCTTTATCGCCTCCTTTAAGCGGTCTGCCAATACGTTTTGAGCTTTTTTGCATTCCTTCGGAGATGCGTTTCCTACGTTCTTTGTTAGCTTCCGGGTCACGGAGATAGCTCAAATACTTTTCTCTAATCTCCGGATTTTTCCAAGCTCGCTTTACGCGTTCGCTTTGTTGAGCTTTTACCTCCGGGTCATTCAGCGCTTCTTTTACTCCCTGACTTACCTTTTTTCGGAATTCCTCAGACTGACAAGCGCGACGAATTTTTGAGTTTGGCTCTTGCCACAGCCTTTTTGCAGCTTGACGTCGCTTCTCTCGATACTCGTCAGATTGCATCGCTTGGCGTAGTTTTGAGTTTGGGTCTTGCCAGAGACCCTTTACTGCTTGACTTGCCGTCTTTCGCCACTCTTCGTAGGCTGGAGAATTCCTCCACGCCTCATATTCGGGTGTTCCTCTCTTAGGCAGAGCCATTAACCTCACCTCCTTAGCTTCCTTAATGGATAAAATTTTAGGTTACACCAACGGAACTTTATAGAGAGCAACTTTTTTTCCGGAAGAGAAAAAAGTCCCATCTGCTACTCGCAAGTTCCACACCGACTTCTGGTGAGAGAAAGCAACTTCCAAGAGTGTTCGTGGTTCCTGTAAGCATGAGTCGCAGACAGGTATCAGCCCTACGTGTCGATGATGGTAGAGAGAAATGACTTCCAGTTTAATCGGACGAAGGCATAACCCACAGAACACCTGCTCGATGTTCTGTGGAAGAAACGCCTCACTCTGCAGAATCGGTACTGGTAGACCAGAAACTGTTTGCTCGCGAATTTCTCCGACCGGTTGACCTTCCAACGTAACGAACCCGAAGGATGGAGAAGTCGGTTTGATTGGAAAGGAGTAGATACCTCCATCGTCATCGGACATCGGAACCCTCGGATGGAAGTGCTCTGCTCTTGTAACCCTCCCGATTTCAAAGGTGAGAGGTTTCAGCTCTTTGCCACAGGTCGGACACGTGTGAGAAACTCCCGCTCGACTAATGAACGGAGATACGAACTGTGGCTTTCCGTCTACCAGACGAATGTTAACCTGATGATACGCAATCATGGTCATTGCTCCAGTCTTATCCGGCATACTCCAGTTGCTTTTTGATGTGGTGAGGCACTAGCTCGTAGTGGTAAGTTGCTTCACAGCACTGCATTCCCAATGGACAATGACGGAGAGCTTGCCATTCGTTATCTCCAAAGGCGCAGAGAAAGTCGTACCCGAAATTTCCGAAACAGGTTTGAGATAACTTCTCAGCTAGTTCGTCTTTCATCAGGTCATTCCACTTAATCCAGTAAAAAATGGGTAGCATCATATTCATCCCCCTTCTGTTACTCGTTAAAGATTTTTTGGTTAATCAGCCTACTGAGTTCGTGAGAAGGTGGTAGTGTTCTAAAAATATCACTCCAGAAACCGCTGTCGTCACGCTTTTCAACGTCAGTCTGAATGTTATTAGGATACTGCCAGCGTGCCACGTTGGACAAAGTTTTTAAGTCTCCGGAGAGGTAACTCCTTTCTGACTTCTCCTTTTCTACGGTAGCCTGAACTCTCTTAACGAAGGTGTACCAGTTGCTGGCAAGCTCTTGGCCTCTCTTGAAGAACTCTTCCATCTCCATCTGCGTGTATGTGGCACTATCACGTTTTCGGGTGGGCGTAGAAACTTTATCGACTGTGGCATCATCCAAAGTACCCACGGTCATCAGCATGGAGAGAATATCAGTTAGCTGTTTAGTAACCTTTTCCTTAGCGGTGTAGGTGAGCCGGTCACGATAGCTAAGAGCGTTTGGCAATTCTTTCAACCATTGGCTTAACCGTCCCTGTAAATCCTTTGCCTGGAGCGTTATTGTGCGATACATACTTGACGGGTAGGGTTCGTAATGTTCCTTATTGTCCTTAGACAGTCTCGTAAAATCATCAGGAGTAAACGGTGGACGTTTTATCCCATAGGTATTTTCGAGGAAGCGGCCAATGCGCTCCAAGTCGTAGCTTCCTTCTTCAACCTCTCTCTGCAAAGCGGTAGCTCGCCTGAAATTCTTCTGCACGACATCCTCCTTAACGGAATCTAAGAGTCCCTGAAGGATTTCATCGTCTGAAAGGGCAAAGGATGTCCCTTTAACAACAGACTTCGATACCTCGTAGTTGCGTAGCACTACCTCCACGTAGTTTTCCAGAGAGTTCCTGTTACCTCTCAACGCTTGCCATTGTTTAGCAACCTTGTCAACTTTCTTACGGAATATCTCATCGGTTTCGTAACGCTTTCTAATCTCATTACGCATATTTAACCCCTCCTTTTGAATTTTTGAAGTAGTAGCCATGCTTGCGGCTTTAGTGATAAAATGTTGAGAGAGCAGACGTATTAAATTGTCTATGCGCTCTACTGTTTGAGCTTCTTCTAAACTGTTCTTTACGTACTTAACGAAGGCATCTTCCTGTGGGAATTTGTTCAGTTGTTCCAATGCTTGTTTGCGAGCGGTTTCTACTTCACCAGCAGTATTTTTCTTGATTGGACGTTTCGCAAGCGGGTCAATAAACGACTTGCCAATCTGCTCTCCGTGAGGAGCGAAAAAGGCAGTCTCGCCCGTAGCTGGATTAAATCGCTTAATTGCTGGACCAAATTCGGTATTGACTTTTTCCTCGACCCAATCAACGAACGACATCTTGAAAACACCTCCCCTGCAATGAATGATTAGGCTGCTTTAATGGTAATCAGGAAACCGATACTTGAGGGAAATTCAAGATTAGTTCGTTGAAACGTTTATGATGGCAGCTTCTTCGGCCAGAAGCTGCTTAGGTTTTTAGCCTACCTATTAGGAATTGAAACTATCCTAGCCATGTATGAGTGAGGTGGATTATGAAGTTTTTAGCCTACCTATTAGGAATTGAAACTTCCTCCAGTACGCGTTGGACAGCGGCGCAGTAACTGCGTTTTTAGCCTACCTATTAGGAATTGAAACTCACGTCAAAGGCTGGTTCAAGAACGCCGGAAACGTCCGTTTTTAGCCTACCTATTAGGAATTGAAACAGTCCTTCGTCCAGCGCTATCAGCGCTTTGTCGTCGGGTTTTTAGCCTACCTATTAGGAATTGAAACATAGCTTTGGCAATAGCTTTGAAGTCTTTTTTACTCAGTTTTTAGCCTACCTATTAGGAATTGAAACTACATCTAGACTGCTACGAGCATATTCAACTAGAAAAAGTTTTTAGCCTACCTATTAGGAATTGAAACCCATCCGGTACCATTTCCAGAAATTGGGTGAGCAGTCGTTTTTAGCCTACCTATTAGGAATTGAAACCAAAAATATTCATGTCAAAACTCCTTAAAAATATATTTAGTTTTTAGCCTACCTATTAGGAATTGAAACGCATCAAGTTTTTCTGTATTTCTGCGCCTAATCTCATCGTTTTTAGCCTACCTATTAGGAATTGAAACATTATCTTCTGAATACGTTCCAGTGATATCTCATTTTGGTTTTTAGCCTACCTATGAGGAATTGAAACCAGGAGCTGGGCATCCGCTACGAATGCATCACGGGGTTTTTAGCCTACCTATGAGGAATTGAAACGCATTCTTGACACCCAGGGCCTGCAGGAAATCCTTCGGTTTTTAGCCTACCTATGAGGAATTGAAACAGTAACGGCTTTGCACCGTTAAGCAGGGCAGAGGCATGTTTTTAGCCTACCTATGAGGAATTGAAACTCCACAGCGCTCTCGATAAAGCAGTAGAAACCCGCAAGGGTTTTTAGCCTACCTATGAGGAATTGAAACCCTTACTATCTCTAAGACTTCCCGCGTTTTAACCAAGTTTTTAGCCTACCTATGAGGAATTGAAACCTGGTTCAGGTACGACTCTTGTGGTTGCGCGCATATAAGGCTTTTAGCCTACCTCTCAGGGATTGAATCAGGTAAAGAATTAGGGCCGGGGCTGTAACGGGTGGCTAATTGTCTGCGGCACTTATGATCAATAAAAATAAAAAAAGGGCGTTTTTTTGACAAACCCCTTCTTTTTTTACGTCGTTTATAGTCGACGACGTATATTATAGTAATTTGTCGTTCAGCATTTAATGCCCGTACACTCTAAACCTTACATGCCGGAAGGATCTACAGGTTCTCACTTCACCATCTACATGTTCTTCTACGACTTTTCTTTCCGTAGTGGAATAAACGGGAATGATGCCCTTTTTCTTACAGTAACCCACCAGTATGTATGTGGCGCCAAAATCGCCTTCCACCAGCGCATAATCGCCTGCCGCAGCGTATTCACTTGTCCAGTGTAATATGTCCCTTATGTAATCTTCAAGAGATTCAATCCCGGCAGGTATGTTGGACCACTTCTCCTGCAAGTCCGGGGGAAGAGAAATAAACTCTTCCACTCCCAGGTTTTTTCTTGCCTCTCTTTTTTGTTCGTCTGTCATATCATGGGAAAATATCAGGAGCATTTTCCTGGGCTGCCCCTGCGACTTCGGTGAGGCCGCCGGTGCTGTAGAAATTATATTTTCAGCTGTTTTTATGAATTTTTCAAGCTCATTCTTAAAAGTCGATTCATGCCGGGGATTTTTCTGCCATCCCGCATGGTTGATGTCATTTCTTGCATTTTGTATGCAATATATCAAATTCCAGAGTTCAGAGCACAGGCGGTTGGAATTCAAAATGGATCTTACAATTTCAGGATTTTCCCGGGCAGGGCTTTCCCATTTTTCTCTGGGAATATTACGATTTTTTATAGCCACACATTGGGATGCCAGCTTTCTGTCATTTAAATCAATTTTATTCATCATGGAAACATCACATATATAGCCGATAAGCCCTTCTTCAAGAATGGTCAATCCCTGCTGGTAAAGCTTATTGTCCCTGCACCATTTCACTATTTCGAGCAAATCTTCATATTCGTTTTTCCCAAAAACTTTGAATCTGTCGTAAAGCTTCTCCATCACCGGCGCCAGCGGTTTCAAATAATCGTGGGCGGACTTTTCCACCACTTCTTCAACGATTTTTTTCAATTCACGCGCCGCCTTTGAAAGCTGCCTTCCCCTGCATGTAAAAACTGCATCGCTGTAAGTTTGAAGTTTTGCCGCAAGATCTTTCAATAAACCGGCCGTCTTTAAATCTTTCATATTTTCTCCGCTTTTTAAAATCTCTTTATTTATAGCTTTTACACCGCTGACTGTAAGATTATTAATCAGGCTGACATCGCCGGTATTAAGATATCTGTCGATCCCTACCGTCCAGTCGAAGACATCTATGAACGGGGTCAGCTCGAAGACAGGGGCATTTCTTTTTTCCAGAGGCATTTGTTTTACCTGAGATACCGTGCCCAGCACCTCAAATCCTCCGTAAAATACCGCATAGATGGTACAATTTTTTACTATCCTGGCATAATTTAGCACCAGAAAAGCCATCATTGGTAAAAATCGGAAGGAATGCGTTATGTCAAAAATTAATTCATCCCCTTTTTCTATTTCATTAAAAATGATGTCAAATATCTCCCACAGTTCTTTGTAGTTGTTCCCATCCGGAATCATGACGTTTTTGATAATCACCCGGTTCATATTTGATTTAAGATTTTCAAGAGTATCTTTTAATCCGGGCTTTCCGCATTCTTCATTGGCGTTTTTTATCCAGTTGTTATCATGGGATTTGCGTGTGGTAAAGAAGACGATCATATCGGGAGTGATGTTTTTATTTACGAGAATTTTGAGCAGAGCTTCCTGGATGTAACAGCAATTTTCGACTTTTTGATCTTGATAAAAATAATTGCATACCTCATACTTGTTTGTGCCCAAAAATGAAAGGAATTTTATCATCCTCTTTTCCCTCTTTCTTTTTCCAGAAATAAAGGTCCGGGCTTATCATGCCGTAACCTTCTTCATTGAAAAGGCCAAGGCCCGATAAATATGAAAGGCGGATTAAATCCGGCGAGCCTGAAATCTCAAAAGGCCCCCGGTATCCACAAAACCCTGAAAATTCGTCTTTTGACGGTTTTCCTCTGAAAAAGAAGATGAACCTATCATCTAACGGAAAGCGGCCATAGATTTTTTCGTATTTTTCAAGCAGTATTTTTCTTAAAACCTCGCTGAAAAGTTCCGGCCGACTTTCATATTCTATGCAAGTCCCTTTTGCTGCGGCTATTATCGGGTATCACGTATCCTGCGGCGGAACACGCTGTCCTTATAAAACTGGCGTTTTTTACTTTTAACCTCCCGTACTCCAGCTGTACCGGAGTCTTCAAGATATTCATGGCAACATTTACTATATTCTCTTGTTGCGGTGTACAAAAATCAAGGGCAGCTTTTTTTATTGCCCAAAAACCTCCGGAAGCCACTTTTTTTCTCATGGGAACCGCATCGGAAAAAACAAAACATCCGTTTTCCACAAATTGCTTAAAATATTCACACAAGCGCTTTTTATAATTGTCATCAAAGAAAAATGCCCCGTCTGTCAAGTCAAACTCCAGCCTCAACCTGGACATAATCAGTCTTCCGCTTCTTTTGTAAATTTAATTTTTACCCATCCCGGTACACAATGGGGTTTCCCGTTTTTGAGTATTATCCTCCTGGTCTTGGGAAAAAGGTTAATATCGGCCACTCTCATGCCCATTTCATTCAACCTGCTTAATTCTGCCGGATTCAAAAAACGGCCGACGGTTTTTGAAATATACCCCGTGCCAAAGCCCATCTGTAAAATAATTTTCGACCAGCGAACAATCACCGGTAATGATCGAACTGGGCCGCCTCTACGTAAACGGGCAGTGCGCTTTTAATATCTTTAATATCTTCGTGGTTAAAATTTCTGCTGTACCATTTGGCTTTTCCGCTGCACATATTTTTAATTTTCATCTTTAAAATAACTATTTTTCATCTTTAAAATAACTATTCCAATCCTTTTTTTAAACTGCAACAATCTCATTGTATACCCGGTTTTCAATAATTTTTCCCCGAAAAGCACGGGCAAAAGCAGCCCGCGCACTCACAGTGATCCGCAGGATCTTTCAGTTTTTCAGTTTATTTTATGACATTAAACGACCAAAAAAGGCGGATCTGGCAATACGGTACGGTGCCGTTACTCGTTTTTAGGTTGAATTCTCATGCAACGTGTGTTGGTGCAGTTAGTTCTTATGCGCCAAAATTACCCTTCAGGCATATCCGTAGCCTGCAGCAGTCTTTGCACCAATTCCATGTTCTTTAAGCGCCTTCTCCAGACAGCAGGATATTACGGCCAAGGGTTTTTGCCCTTCGAATTTTCCTTTCTCAATGGCTTTATTATCTTCCTGCTTTACACCGAAATATATGATAAATTCGGTATCCCTGACGGTCAAAAATGTAACAGGCACGGGATTGTAATAATCACCTGGGTACTTTTCTTCTCCTTTATAGTACGGACCATAGTGAGGATTCATTATATCCACTTCAATTTTGGGCTCAGATGCAGGGTAAGCATCAAAGAATCTTACTTTACCCTGCTGTTTCTCATCTCCAAAAATGAACTTAAAGCCGGGATCTTTTAAAGCTTTCTTTTCCGCATTTTCTAAATCAAATTCTCCTTCATCATTTTTAGCAAACAGCTGGTTGATAATAAAGCTTCTTAAAACTCCCTTAATACCCTGAGCGGGTATGTAAGGAATGCCGTATATATGATGCAGCGTCATAGATGTTTCATAGACGGATTCATGCCCCAGACCCACAATTAGACGCCATTGTGGCACGAAATTTATCCTCTCATACTGAATACCCATATCTTTTAGAGAAAGCAATTGGCGCTTAACAAGGGAATTAATAGGGAACTTTTTAAAATTCTCACCTTTTATTGCTTCAGTTAAATCAAATTTATCTATATTAAAATGAGCCGCTTTATTCAACTTCAAATAAAAGTTATCTATATTATTTTCTTTTTCTATAAGGATGCTTGTATCTTTCGGCATTCTGTAAGGGATGTACCTCATCTCTCCGGCATTTACTCCTTTTTCGTTTTCTTCAACGGTTATTTCAAAAATTGCATTTTCATTTAACATTTCTTCCTCAATTTTATTTTTATCCAGAATATGTTTGTTAAAATAAATCTTATTATAGTTTTCATTTTTTAAGAAACCGAATTTTTTGTTATACGAAACAAACCATGCCACCTGTCTGTTTGTTTTTCCTTTATTATTCTTCATTATCCGGATCCCCTTCTATCAAACCTTCTGCAAACCTTCGCAGCCAGTTTAGGAACGCCAGTACCTCTATGGTAACGGCTCTGTACTGCGGAGAATCCAGAGAAATAACAGCTGCAACCAAATCGATGTTGCCCGCAAGGTCTATGATCTTTTTTTCGTCCCGCCTCAGCCATTCGGTTATTTGGTCATAAATCAACTTGTATGCATAGCCAGATTCGCTCAATTTATCACTGGCTTTAGATTTCACAAATGCCAGGGCAGCTCCCAACCCGTTGGTTTTTATCAACATGGGCATCTTCTTGACATACTGTTTGTATTCTTTTCTCCCCTCAATCTCGTTTCCCTTTTCCGCGCATTGATATGCAAAAGAAGCCCTCCCCTGTTCAAGCCCTTTTATTACCGTCTTTTCGGTCATTTATTATTCCACCCCCATAATCCTCGTCCGGATTATTCCTTTCCCGAGGGTAGCATTTCCTCCGAGTTGAATGACTCCGGGAAGTCCCGCACAGAAAAATTCCAGAATCATTTCTTCTTCTTTTTTTTCTTCTTTTTTAAATATGCCTTTGTTTGCACTGAAAACAGGGCTAGCCAGTACCAGAGAATAAAGCACGCTTTCGGCAGGTAAATATTCTTCTGTAAAAAGAGCTCCGCTTTTCACTGTCCCGGTGTTAGGGTCAATCCTCGTTCTGGTAACAACTTCTGTTGACAAACTCACAAAGTCTCTAAAATCATCGTCAGAAAGAACAGCGATATCCTTTTCCATCTTTTCTAACCAGTATTTATACTCTTCACAGGAAGGAAAAATCTTATTTGCCAGCCATTTTGCAAATTTTGTACACTTATCCCCTTCGGCCGGTCTTTCTACGTTAAAGGTATATTCTTCAAGAATAACCTTGTTCTCATTCAATAGTAAATTGCTACCATAGGGCACGGTATTGGCTTCAGGCAGTTCGGGAAAATCCTTAATGCCGGAAAGAAGAAGATCGTTTTTAAATCTCTCTAAAACCTCGGGGCACGTAATCCAGGCAAACACGCCCTTCATGGATTTAACGGGGAACAGGAGTATTCTCGCATCGGTAAAACCTAGGGCACCGGCATGAAGATCTCCTTCCTCTGGACCAAAAGCAAGCATAATGGTTTCTTTCCTCAAGGCTTCTTCGGTCAATTTAATTCCATTGAAATTTATTTCATTGAGGTTCTCAAATGCCTCCCTGATACATCCCTTTAAACTGGAACTCTCCACTTTGGGGAAATCGGTATGCCTCTCCCGCTGTATGGGCAAATCAACAATCCCCAAATCATTTCCGCTGCCAGCATGCAACGGAGTTTCACAAATCATAAAAAACGGCCTGGCCAGCTTAAACATCTTTTAACCTCCATTCCCGCTTTTTAGATTTTTTAATTATTTGTTCTTTATCAATAGATTTTTCAATATATTCTTTTGCAGCCTCTTCGTCTTCAAAGGTCTTATAAATATAGATTTTTCCATCATGTTCGAAATAATATATCCTGTTGGGATTATTCCCATCATCATATACATAATGGCCATTTTTATCTTCCGTCTTATTTTCTCTAATTTGCTTATTAGAGAACTTTTCAGCAATTACCCTCTGAATTTCCCTCTGGTTTTGAATTTCATCCCATACATCATCACTGCAATAAAATACAAAATATTGATTTTTAAAACTTTTAAACAAGATTATACCAATGGGGCTTAAAACCGCTCCGCTATCTATTTTTTCTACCAGCCCCATTTTTTCCAGTTCTTCAAATGCTTGAAATTTCTCGTTTTTAGCCCGCGAATAATTATTTATTACCTCCTCAAGCTGCAGTATTTCTTCATAGTATCGGTCAAAGACCCGAAAATCTACAGAAATGGGCACTTTGGGAATGGTGATCAAAGTTTCCGTTTCTTCATAGATATATACAATTTCACACCTGTTAATCTGCCCCAGAATAGTAAGATAGGGTATTACTCCCTTATAACCGCCGGTAATATTAAAGATAACATTATCCGGATAGTAATTTATTATTTGCTCAATCCTCTCAACCAGTTTACGCAGACCGGTTTCAACAAAAAATTTATAGTCCTCCACCTGCAGACCTTCAATAACATCAGTTTGGGGATTAAACATAACTCGTATATTGCCATTATCCAGCAGGACTTCTTCAATTATTTCCGCCGCTAACCTTGATACTATAGTATCGGTTGCCAGGAGATACACTTCCAAATCATCTTTAACACTCTCTTTGATTTTCAGAATGCTGGCTATTTCGGCCGAAGCTTTAGGGTTATTTTTTGCCCAGCCAAGCACAGACTTTTTAATTATATCTATTCTCGATCTTCTCTCTTCCCACTCTTTATGGGGCAGTTCTTTTATACTTTTATAATGCGGCTCTATATCTTTTTTCCTGTCCAAATAATTTGTAAAAAGAGAAGTTCCTACGGTCGTAATTACCCTTTTCAATCCTCTACACCTCCCACAAAAGCAACACCGTATCCCTCTTCCCGGTTATAGTTCGAAATGCTCTTATAGTTAAAGACATCCGCTACTTCAGCCATATCCCTTTCATCACAAAGTTCAAAATAATATACGCTTCCCGGAGGAACGGCCCGCCGCATTGGTTTGGGCTGTTTATCCTTAATATCAAATCCCCCAATGGTTAAATATTTACCCACAACAGCAGTTAAAAGTTTTAATCTTATTCCTTCATATTCACCCTCTAACTTTTCATAATCTAGCCAGTGCGGCAACCAACCGTGCTCAAAAATTGCAGGTGTTGTCAGGACTAATTTAAAACGCTTACCCTTTAATCCGGCAGGTTTAACAATATCTAAATCCTCAATCTGACTGTAAAACGCTGCCTTACCCTCACCGCCAAGCCGCAAAAACCCACTTTCAGGAAGTTTCAGTCCTGTAAAATCTATAACCAGTGAAAGAGTTTCAGTTTCCCTGCCTTTCCCCCTTCTCGACGCCAACCTGTTCATCCCCACACGATAAAGCCTGCCATTTTCAGCATTGGTAGTAAGGGTTTGCTTATTCCTGCCTATGCCAATTTTCGGTTCCAACAACACATATTCAGAAATTTCCTTGTAAAAAAAGTTTTTTCTCCGCAAAGATAAATATTCCTCAAAGAAAAGATGATCTAAAATTCCACCTTCAACTGTCTCTACCTCTATGTTATCTAGGGATTTTAATAACATTTGAGTCACGCAACTTGATATCACATTATTATCGTCTAAAGAAAGCATAAAGGCACATTTATCTTCCTTATTTTTTTTATCCTTCACACAATCCAGGGGAAGGGGGTAATAAATACTCTCACCAATATTTAAGAACATCCCTTTTATTTTTAAATTTCTTGTAGGGTCTTCTTTCGTCTTTGCTTTGTGGAACTCACCGATATTTTCGGCAAAATAAGCGCTTCTTAAAGCACCGTAGATTACGGAAGGAGGCGGCGGGAAAATTCCATTTGCCCAGGTCTCACTTCCCATGGTAAAGGGCCTGCCATCCCGAAAAAATAGTGTATCAAGGGCCTCAATTTTTATAAACAAACTTGCTTCACCTCCCGGGCCATAAAATCAGCTATGTTTAATACCGAAAGAAAATTGCCAACATTACCAGAAGCAAGAAACATTTCAAATAAATCCTCTGCCAGTTTTGTAATTAGCTCCTTTTTTTCATCATCCCCAAGTAACATACAGGACCTGTTAAGGAGCCTTTTTATCTCTAACTCAACTATCTTTTTATCGTTAAATAAACCGCTGTCATCAACCAGCTTCAAAAACTCAATATTCAGGTTCTTTATAAATTTGTTGGAAAATTTACCGCTCCGCAAACTATTGTAGATGTTTGAAATTATATCCGTAACCCACTTTTCACCAACTTTCCACTTAAAAACAGCTTTATTGATTTCACCGGATCTTTTTAAAACGGCTATGCCAAAAGCATCTTTTTCTCCGCCATTTATTTCTTTTGCTTCTTTTTCCATCTTTCTGGCCCATTTCAGCACTTCTGAAAGGGGAGTCTTTATGTGGGCTATTGCCACCCCCGCCGAAAAGGTAAACTCTTCATCGGCATATTCAGACAGGTCAATTCTGCCAAATTCCTCCCTCAGGTCTTTCATTATTTTAAAAAGATAATTTAAGTTTATAAAGCCCAGGAAATCTTCTCCCCCGGCATAAACGGTATGTCCCCTAGGCTCGACAATAATATTCCGGGTGACCTGATCGGCGAATTCCCCCAGTTTTCTAGTAAGGGCCTTATGATAGTTCTTCAGGGAGACGCCATTTTTAAGATCCGGCCCGGAAACTTTTTCTCCCATGTTGTCTCCGTCAAATAATAGCACGGCGTAATAGGGAGAAAAAGAAATATTCTTTTCCTTTAATGCCCCATAAATTTTCTTCGCATTTTCCTTTTCTTCATCAGTCAGGTCCTCGGCCGGTTTGCGCCCACTTTTTAAATCAAAAATAGCCTGTTCACCAATTCTTTGTGGAATATTGACACCGTCCTTTTTAAGTTCATCCAAAGCATCCAAAAGGGCTATTTTTGCAGTAGAAGGAAAGTCTTTCTCAAAACCCTCAGTAAAGTATTTTTCAGCTACCCTTTTTGTAAAACACACCCCGCAAAGGCCTTCCCCCGGCTGCAGATGTTTTAGTTCCACATTTTTAAATTCATTATATTCAAGTATGCAGACGTTTTTGGAGAAAAGTTTTTTATAAACGTTTTTTTCGTTTTTGCTTTCTTCCCTGGTTTTGCGATAGAATTTAACATTTCTCTCCCCGCAAATAGAACACTTTCGGCCTGTCTCCTCCAGCTGCTCAAAGCTGCGGGTATTCTTGATGGCTCCCAGCAGGCTTTCTAATTTTTTATAACTCTTCTGATAATCTTTTTCCTCAAAAGGCAAAATAACCCATTGAATGGATAGTTGTTTGGTTACCTGCTCATCAAAACCCTGCGGTTTCTCAAGCCCTAGTTTATTTAATGCTTCATCTGCAATTTTTTTAAATTCCAATCGTATACATTCCTCTAACTTTTTTCCAATTACCCTTGAGTTAGTTACAGGCTCATCTACTATGGCTATGAAGCGATTGGGTACAAATTTATTTTTTATATCAGGAAAAACAATTTCACTTTCGGCTTCGTCTAACAGCTTTTGAGCCCCCGTCCGGCACAGATGAGAAAGTATATAACTCCCTGCATACAAATCCTGGGTTTTTCTGGCCTGGGCAATAAAAGACTGTACAGGTCCAACACTAAATAACAACAAAGATTGATTCATTACCTTATCCCCCTCGCTGCACTACTTCTGAGGATATACCTGAACTCCATCCGCAAACCGCTTAATGAAGTTGAGGATAACATTATAATTCACATTTGTATCAACAATATGGCTCCCCCGTCCTGTTATTTTTATCCTTTCACCCGGTGGTAAGAATTGAGCAGTCAGCAAAGTAAGGACAGCTGCACAGCCGTCTTTTAGTTCCTGGATGTGGATAAACAGAGGGCTGGCCCGTCTATTTTTATTTTCGGGGGCTATTCTTACATTTTCCCCCGTTGAAAAATGATAGTTGTGAGGCAGCCCGAAAATAACTCGTTCCGGATGAGTATCAGGCTTGTTACCCTGCGCCACCTTTATGATTAGGTCGTGGTCATCTTTAAAAATCTGTAGTGCAGTTTCACCCCAGGGTAGAATATGTTTGCCTCCTCTATTCCTACCATAACTGCGATATCTAATCATTTCTCTTCCAATTTCATCAAGCAGTTTTAAAGAGTCAATGTTCCTGTTAATAATGGTTACATTTGTATGCTCACTAAAGGCAGAATACTGTGGCAATTCGTTAGATAAAGGACCCAGTTCCCCTATAAAATTTTTGATCCTGTCCTCGAGTTCATCAACCGTTCTGGGCGCAACCCAGACTTCCCGGTCATCTTCCGTTAGTGATTGAAGATTTACCGAACCGAATCCTTTTCGAGAACGCGAGCCGAGTCCGCCAAATAGGCCTAATGCAATCAAAGAACGTTTAAGCAACAATCTCTCTTCATCCGAAACATCGGATTTTAAAATCAATGAGACTGCAAAAGTGTTACCCTGCCTTATATATGATCTAGTATTTTCAACCTGCCTGTTAAGTCCGTTCCAGCTTATAACTCCATACCCCAGGTATGCGATACCATCTTTATCCCACCTTTCCCCTGCTTTTGCTATACGGCTATCACCAAGCCGGTGCTCAATCTTCAATGAAAACCTGGATTTCCCTGTATCAATGCTGCCAAACAGCTGCTTTTCTGCATTTTTTACTTTTTCCAGTTTATTATCAAAATACGGCAAGGCAGTGGCCCTAAACCAAAAGCGAAGCACACCCTAAAGGAAGGAGGACGCAATTCAGCCAAATCTTTTTGATCGGCTCCCGCCATAAACATAGGTGTTACTATTTTATATCTAGCATTAATAATACTCATGATTCCCTCCTGTGAATTGGCTTTTTTTAGGTTAAAAAAATCTCGTTTTTTTTATTCTACTTTCGTCAATTTTTTCCTGCCATAAAATAAAAATATTGCTATGATTTTTTAGACATTTGTTGCTACGCATATATTGCTTCATATTTATCCCATATTTTTACATTAAGTATGGGCCTAGTTTTTTATTTCTTTTTTACGGAACATTATTTTCAGGATAGGCAAGCTAGTAACGCCGGAAACCTGTCCAGAATTTCCTCCATTACTTCCGCGTTTCAATCCCTTATAGGCAGGCTAGTAACCTGCTTTCTTATATGAAAATGGGAGGGGAAAAGGGAGGGTTTCAATCCCTTATAGGCAGGCTAGTAACCGCGTGGGAGAAGTCCTGGAAGGTCAGGACTTTCCTGGTTTCAATCCCTTATAGGCAGGCTAGTAACCGGGAAGAGGAGGACAAGATGATTCGACTGTTTATCAAGTTTCAATCCCTTATAGGCAGGCTAGTAACCAGTATCGGAGGCTTCGAGTGGAAGTCTCCGATATAGTTTCAATCCCTTATAGGCAGGCTAGTAACCTCTAGACCCCCTTGATGAATCGGCGAGATCTTCTATGGTTTCAATCCCTTATAGGCAGGCTAGTAACCGTTAATCAGGCGAGCTTTCATTTCAATCCCTCCAAGGTTTCAATCCCTTATAGGCAGGCTAGTAACCCCGAAGTGTTTCGATTGTTTGGTACCACTGTTATCCGTTTCAATCCCTTATAGGCAGGCTAGTAACCTATCCTGCAACAACCGTAGTGGTTGCAGGATATTTAGTTTCAATCCCTTATAGGCAGGCTAGTAACCGGATTTCTCCGGGCCACCCTCCCCTTATAGGTAGACGTTTCAATCCCTTATAGGCAGGCTAGTAACTCAGCGCCTACGACGAGTACATTCTGGTTAGTACAGTTTCAATCCCTTATAGGCAGGCTAGTAACCTGTATCCTTTTCCTTCTATACTCACATTTCTATCATGTTTCAACGAACTAATCTTGAATTTCCCTCAAGTATCGGTTTCCTGATTACCATTAAAGCAGCCTAATCATTCATTGCAAAGGAGGTGTTTTCAAGATGTCGTTCGTTAATTGGGTCGAGGAAAAAGTCAATACCGAATTCGGCCCAGCAATTAAGCGATTTAATCCTGTAACAGGCGAAACTGCCTTTTTCGCTCCTCACGGAGAGCAGATTGGCAAGTCATTTATTGACCCGCTTGCGAAACGCCCAACTAAGAAAAATACTGCAGGTGAGGTAGAAACCGCTCGCAAACGAGCATTGGAACAACTGAACAAATTCCCGCAGGAAGATGCCTTCGTTAAGTACGTTAAGGACAGTTTGGAAGAAGCTCAAACAGTGGAGCGCATCGACAATTTGATGCGCCTGCTCTCCCAACATTTTATCACCAAAGCCTTAAGTACGGCTACTGCTTCAAAATCTCAAAAAGAGGGGTCAAATATGCGAGATGAGATAAGGAAGCGTTATGAAACCGATGAGATATTCCGCAAGAAGGTTGACAAGGTTGCTAAACAATGGCAGGCATTGAGAGGTAACAGAAACTCTCTGGAAAGTTACGTGGAGGTAGTGCTCCACAACTACGAGGTATCGAAATCTATTGTTAAAGGGACATCCTTTGCCCGTTCTGACGATGAAATCCTTCAGGGACTCTTAGATTCCGTTAAGGAGGATGTCGTGCAGAAGAATTTCAGGCGAGCTACCGCTTTGCAGAGAGAGGTTGAGGAGGGAAGCTACGACTTGGAGCGCATTAGCCGCTTCCTCGAAGATACTTACGGGATAAAACGCCCTCCGTTTACCCCTGATGATTTTGCAAGGCTCTCTAAGGACAATAAGGAACACTACGAACCCTACCCGCCGAGCATGTACCGCGCGGTAACGTTGCAGGCCAAGGATTTGCAGGGACGGTTAAGCCAGTGGTTGAAAGAATTACCAAACGCTCTCAGCTATCGTGACCGGCTCACATACACCGCTAAGGAAAAGGTTACTAAACAGCTAACCGATATTCTCTCCATGCTAATGACTGTAGGCACTTTGGATGATGCCACAGTCGATAAGGTTTCTACCCCCACCCGAAAACGTGACAGTGTCACATACACGCAGATGGAAATGGAAGAATTCTTCAAGCGAGGGCAGGAACTTGCCAGCAACTGGTATACCTTTATTAAGAGAGTTCAGGCTTCCGTAGAAAAGGAGAAGTTAGAAAGAAGTTACCTCTCCGGAGACTTAAAAACGTTGTCTAACGTCGCACGCTGGCAGTATCCAAATAACATTCAACCAGACGTTGAAAAGCGTGACGATAGCGATTTCTGGAGCAACCTGTTCAGGACGCTACCGCCTAGTCACGAACTCAGTAAGCTGATTAACCAGAAAATCTTTAACGAGTAACAGAAGGGAGATGGATGTTATGCTACCCATTTTCTACTGGATTAAATGGAATGACCTGATGAAAGACGAACTGGCTGAGAAGTTATCTCAAACCTGTTTCGGAAATTTTGGGTACGACTTTATCTGCGCCTTTGGTGACAACGAGTGGCAAGCTCTCCGCCATTGTCCATTGGGAATGCAGTGCTGTGAAGCAACGTACCACTACGAGCTAGTACCTCGCCACATTAAAAAGCAACTGGAGAATGCCGGATAAGGAGGTGCCAGGAATGTTCTGGGTTATCTGGTCGCTGGTAACTTTGTCAGTAGTAGCAAACGGCTATCTTTACTTGAAAGAAAGTAAAATCACAAGTTAGCACGTGAAAATATCGCTGCATTAACGTTTATAAGCCTCTATGCACCTCGGGTCTTTTTTCGTCAACTATTTTTATACGTGGAATTAAAAACCAACTTAAATCAAGGGGGTTTGATAGCTTTGAAACGAGAGCCTTTCTACACGAAGGACTTGCACTTCGCCGCTTACCTCCTGCTGGAAGGGTACCAGCCAGAAATTAAGGTGCCCTTCCAGGGAGCGAAAAAAGTAATGTTCCTTTACCCAGAAACGGACTTCTCTACCCTGCGGGACTTGCGGACAAGGTTCGAGGGTGACAAGAACCTGACCGTGAACCTGTTCGATTACGTCAGAGCGATGCGGGAGCTTGGCGACCGCATTAGCTACATCAAACGAGAGACATTGAAGAAGGAGGCTGGTCAAAATGACCGTAACGAGGCTACTGGACAGCAACCCACCATCTAGCCACGGTTGGGCAATCCACTTCGCAAAGGTAGCCCACCCTGAACCCTACCGGGAGTTTTACGAGCCGCACTTTCCGGAGATAGCCGGAAGGGAGCCTGACAGCAACGGGTTTATCTCCGTCCGCTGCCTGAACGCTCTAAACCACCAGCACGGGGACAAGAAGCCGTCCGCTGCGGTCAACGTTAAAAGCGGCGTCTACCACTGCTCGGTTTGCGGCAGCTTCTCCCCTTTCCGCTTCCTCACGGAAATCCTCGGGCTGCCGAAAGACGAGGCGAGCTTTACCCTTGACCAGTACCGTTTTGAACTGCGATTTGAAGACAAACCAGCTTTTGAAAAGGTGGACAACTACAGTAGCGCCTTTGTCATCCCGCCGAAAGGTTTCAACGAGTACGCCAGCGAAGCCGCTAAAAGGCTCTCCCCGGATTTGGAAATCGTGCAGGAATACCTGGCCGCGCGAGGTATCAACTACGAACTCTTGACCCGCTACCGCTGGGGCTACGTTCCAGAAGGTTTTGTCCCCGGGCAAGAGGAGTGCATCGTTGTTCCTTTTATCGTCAACGGGCAAGTTGTCGGTATTCGCGGCCGGGCTAGAGATGGCCGCAAAGGTGGAGCTAAGGGTTCCCGTTTCGTCCTTTGGAACCTGGACGCTCTGGAAGGCCACGACCAGGCGGTGATTGTAGAGGGCGAGAGCGACGCCTTGCGGACTATCCAGGCGCTGGAAAGCTGCGGGGTTGACGTGCCGGTCTTGAGCGTTCCCGGAGCTACCTTCCGTCGGGAGTGGGAGCGGGAATTTCAAGGCATCCACACGGTCTACCTCATCCCTCAAGCTGACGACCCGTCGTGGAACAACTTTGTCGCTAACGCCGTTAAAGTCCTGGGAGACTACCGCTGCGTTGTGGTTAAGCTCCCCTGGAAGCGGGGCGAGGCCGGAAAAGACGTGTGCGACTGGCTCCGCCTCCATAGCGACGCGGAACTGGCCGAGCTAATCCCCTGGCGGAAAACAAGGAGCTTTTTTACCACCCACGAAGAAATGCTGGAACTGGCCGAGCAGGAGATACCGTGGCTTATCAATGGTTTGATTGCCAGGGGCGATAAGGTTTTGGTCGGCGGGCCGCAAAAGGCCATGAAAACCTTCTTCATCCTCAACCTGATTCGGGCGGCGGTCAGCGGAGAGGATTTCCTTGAATACCCTGGCTGGAGCGTCCGCAGGCCGTGCAAGGTTCTCTGCGTCGAAGAGGAGGGCTCTCCCGTCGCCTTCGCGAGAAGAATAAAGCGCCTGCTGAGCGACATTCCTCCGGATAGCGTCCGCTGGGTGCACCGCCAGGGCGTGAAGCTTGATAACCCCTACTGGGTGGACAAATTGGTCGAGGTCTGCGAGGATTACCAGCCCGACCTGATTATTTTCGACCCGCTCCAGAGGATTCACAGCAAGGTTGAGGACCGGGCCTGGGAAATGGGCGAGGTGTGGGACCGCCTGCACGAGCTTGTCCTGCGGTTCCCTGACGCGGCGGTATTGGTTGTCCACCACTTCGGCAAGCGCCAAGGTGTAGACACCGGTTGGGACGCCTTCCGGGGTTCCAGCCGGAGCAGCGGGGAAGCTGACGTGGGCATTTTCCTGGAAAAAACGGACAAAACCAACGAAGCCACCGGCGACCGCATCCTTCTCTTGAGACTGGACGGTAGAGACATCCCTCCGCTGACCGACTCACGCGGGAGGGTCACGGACAGGGCCATCGAGGTTTACGTCAACCAGGAAACCTTCAAGATGACGACCTCCGGATTTGTGATGAGGGTCGAGGACACTTCTACCCGCGGCAAAGTGCTGGAACTCATTAAGCAAAGCGGCGAGGGCGGCATAGCCTTCAAAGAGATTGTCCAGGAACTCGGAGTGAGCGAGGAAACCGTCCGGCGCTACATCCGCGAGCTTCAGGACAGGAACATGCCCGTGACGGAGGAAGGCGGTAAGGGGCAAAAACCCAAAATCTACCGCTGGGTCGGTAAGCAGGAGAAAGAAACAGCGGCAACCGAAACTGCGTAAGCTCCAAACCCAAGCAGAGTAGGCCCAAAGGCCCAAGGTATATATATACCTTTGGGCCTATGGGCCTACTTTTCTGTTTCCCAAAGGTCCAAATTTGGCCCAACGTTGGCCCAAACCTTGGCGCTACCTTTGGGCCTACTTTCGATTTTCCTTCTCTCCCGCTACTTGCGAGAATACCCCCAACTTAGACCCGCACCTGCCCAAACCGTTGGGCCTACTTGTTATCTTACTTTTCCCCGCTCGCCTGGTACCATTGGAATTGGAAAGGAGGTGATACCGGATGGCCGCTGAGATTGCAGATACCCTCACTCCTGTGGAAAGGAAGCACCGAATTTCGGGAAAAGCGTGGGAGGCGGAACGGCCAATAGAGGAAGCCATGATGTTTTCCGTCCTCCTTAATGAGATTGATGAGTTCGAGTTTCAATTGGATGAGGAAGCCATAACGATGGCGTTTGCCGCCCAAAAGGGCAATGACGGCGGAGAACGCTTGGGTGACACTTACCGTTATCTTCATTACCTGAAGGCCCAGTTGGAACTCATAGACGTTGGATTGGGGATACTGGGAGAACCCCCAAACTCGGAGCTTTACAACGATGTAGCTAGCCGGCTTCGTTTATGGAGAACCATCGTCAACGCTGCGTTGGAACGAGTAAGTACGGTTGTCGCTGACTAGGCCGGCAAACCTTTTCATGCGAAGAAGTCCTGTCAGTTAAGAGAGGCTCATCGGAGCCTCTTATTTTTGTATCAACAATTTACGACAGAAATTTTGGTGCCCCTTCTTTTAAGTCCTTGGGAAGTACATTATAATTTTAACATAAGTAGACAGAATATTCCAACACGGGAAGGAGGTGCTACCTTGACCAAACGTGAAACACTCAAAAGAGTGCGAGACATCATCCGATGTCTGGAACACCAACAAACGCTACCTGCAGAGACAACCTGTTCTGTGGTAGCTGCGAAGAAGCTGGGGATGCTCGTGAAAGAGGCTCCAGCTTCTCTCGTTTACGACCTTTCCTGCATTCACAGCCAGCTTCTGCACTCCGGAGACGACGCAGGCACTGTCCTGAACCGGCTGAAGCAATTACTACATAGCGACAGGAGGTGATTACTGTGGCAGCGAGAGCCAAGAGCGAGCAGGTTGAACCCAAGCAGTCTTTAGTAATTCCAGCGGGTAATACTCCACCGGAGTTGCAAGCATTACGGTCAAAAAGAGATGCTTTCCGTGCTAACCTTCAGTACGCCATCAAGCAGGAAGAAACCTATCGCGAGAAGTTTGAAGCTGGCGACGAACTGGCAGAACTGAAGATGCTGGAACAAAGGCTACGGGTTGACTGGTACTCAAAAAAGATTGCCGAAGTAGAACAGGAAATCCAGCGATACTATCTCAAGCGTAAAGCTGAGAAAAAGGAAATAGAACCTGAACAAGAAAAAGCCAAGAAGGAAGGCGTTGCGTAAAGAAAAGCGTGGCGCCTTATGGTTTTTCTCTCTTGCAAACCAATTATACGACTCTATGCCCTACGGAACTTCTTTTCTTAATACTTTTATACTCCGGGAGGCATAAGCAACTTTCTTGGGAGGTGATACCATGACGAAAGTGCGTACCTGCAAGACCTGCCCTCTCTACAGTAGAGAGCTTTCCCGCTGCCGGATGGGATTCGTTAACCCTCCCACCAAAAGGGCTACCGCGGAAACGGTGGCTGCCTTCGGCAGTGACTACGTCTGCCATTACAACCGGTGGAAAAACGGGAACTCCTCCCTTTACCTACCTGCGGGAGTGATGAGCCAGTGACCAACCGGTGGGCGATATTCGGTACCAGATCCGACGGCACTTCCTTTCTGGCAGGCTGCCAGACTTACAAGACCAAAGAAGCAGCGGAGGAGCGGTTGCTTCCCCTGCGCCAGATTTTCAAAGCCAGAGGGGTTACCCTCTACATCAGGCCGTTCTAAGGAGGTGAACTTACAATGACCGGCTGGGAACTGCTGGAGGAATTTGAAGACTTCCTCGGGCGTGACGTTGACCCTGATAGTGAAGAATTTAACGCTCTCCTGGATGCCCTCGGCTTTGAACCTGATGAAGTGCAAGACCTGGACGATGAAATTCTGTGAGAGGGAGGAATTACCTTTGTCAAGGGCGAAATTGTTACATGTTTCCTGTTGATGCGATGATATTCGACTTCTATTGCAATAGGAGGTTAAAAATGAGGCGCTTGCTTTTCCTTGCTTTAATTGTGATGATTACCGTGGCCGGTGGTTTTGCACTGCCGGCCTTCGCTCAGGAACAGCAGAAAATTCCCGTCCTGATTGACGGGCTGCCGGTTACCTTTGACGTGCAGCCGGTCATCCAGAACGGGCGCACCCTGGTTCCCTTCCGAGCGATAGCGGAAGCGTTGAACGTAAAGGTTACCTGGGACGGCACTACTCAAACCATAAGTGCTACGGACGGGAAAACCTCTATCCGGCTCCAGATTGGGAATAAGACCGCCTACCGCAATAACTCCCCTATCCTCCTTGACGTTCCTCCGCAAATTCTTAACGGCAGGACGATGATACCGTTGCGGTTCTTCAGCGAAGCCCTTAATTGTAAGGTGGATTGGGATAACTCGATTAACGGGGTCAGGATTACCTCCCCGCCCAAAGAGATGGCGGTAATCGGGTTCTACGCCCTGGGCGACAGCAAGACCAGCAGTTGGACTAACCTCTTTAGGAAGCCGTACCCGGAAACTGCCAGCGGAAACACCGATGTAGTAGCTGAACTGGCGCTGGGCTGGTACAGTCTGGACAAAGGTGGCAACCTCCTGACCAAAAGCCGAACAGGCTGGCAAAGGCCGGATAGTTGGGAGAAGGTGCTGGAAGCAGCTAGGGAGTACAACCTGAAAACCGAAATGGTGGTCCACGTGACTGACGGTGACGGCACGATTTCGTCCCTGTTAACGGATGAGGCTGCCATGACCAGGGCGGTTAATGGTATAATGGGAGAAGCGGTACTGTACCAAGGAGTAAACCTAGACTTTGAGGGTTTGGGTTACCGAGATGACGGCGAGCAGTTAAAGGCCGTGCAGGACGATTTTACCAAGTTTGTCCGCCTCTTAGCGGAACAGGTGAGGACCGCTAACCTCACACTGACCCTCACTCTCCACGCTCCCAACAGCGCCTATCAGGGTTACGATTACAAGGCGCTGGGAGAGATCGCTGACCGGATTATCGTCATGGCCTACGACTATGGTTCTAAGCCGGAGCCGGTAAGCCTTGTCACGCAAGCTGTGGAAATGGCTAGGGCTTCTGTTCCGCCGGAAAAGCTAGTGCTTGGAATTTCTGCTTCCTCGGAAACACCGGAGAGCATTCTAATCAAAGTGGGCATCGCCAAGCGATACGGCCTTGACGGTATCGCCATCTGGCGGTTAGGTCTGGTGACCGGTGAAATGTGGGACGCATTGAGGTCTACCGTAATACCGAGGAGGTACCCTCGGTAAGGGTGTCAAAGATTTTGCGGGAAGCGGAACAAAATACCAGGGTTGTGCGTCTATACTTTTTGGAGAAAAAATTTTTAGGGAGGTTTTGCCTGTGAAGAAGAAATGGTGGTTATCCCTTTTGCTTGGAGTACTTCTGATAGCCATTTTACCAAGTAGTGTTATGGCAGAACAACCAATTATTATAACTTTTAACGGTGAGCAGCTCCAGTTTGATGTCCCACCGGTTCTTGAGAACGGGCGGGTGCTAGTGCCACTTCGAGTTATCTTTGAGAGTTTGGGCGCAACCGTGGATTGGGATGGTGTTACTAGTACCGTAACGGCAACTCAGGGCAGTAATATTGTCAAACTAACTATTGGTAAAAGTACGGCCTTCAAAAATGGAGTTACAATAGAACTTGACGTACCACCTAAGGTAGTAGAAGGAAGAACTTTAGTACCTGTAAGGTTCGTTTCAGAAGCAATGGGAGCAAATGTACGGTGGGACGCAGAAAAGAACGAGGTTATAATTGCCTATTTGAAGGGTTTATTGTCCAATTCAGCTTTTAGAATAAAGAGTTTCGTTGAGTGGGCCGAGGCAATTTATAGTGGCGAACCTAATCCTGAGTCTGCCAATAAATGGATAGCAGAGCAAAATAGACAAGTTGAAGGATCATATAAAGCTATCCAGAATCATTATCAGTTTTTCAGAAAGCAATGGGGTAATCAAATAAATAACGATAGTTTATTGCAGGCAGTTGACAATAATTATCAGCAAGCCGTTAAGTATATGAGTTACCATACAGTAGTTAACGCTATTATTTTTGACCATCCTGATGCCTCCGATCAACTTCAAAAGATAGCTGAAGCTTTCCTGGAATGGTCAAAGTTGGATATAAGATAAATACCGCAAAAAGATTCGTGATAAACAAAGGAGAGCGCACCATATTAACGGTGCGCTGGGAGTTTTTAACGGATGTCAAGGTTTATATTCTCGTTGTAATAAGCATTATAGGTAGTTACTGATATCCACGGTTGCCCAGAAGGACTCGTTTCATTTGTTGCTACGCAGTTAGAAGGAGTCGCATTAACAAAAGTAGTAGGCGTTCCAACTAGCGTGGTTGTCCACCGGTTATTGTTAGCGTTAGCCGAGCCCCCAGAAGGTACCAATAAGGTGGAGACACGTCGAACTTTTTGTCCAGAACCGTCGTATCTAATTCCATTAACTGTAAACTCGTTATAATATAAAAGTGTACCGCTAGAACTATAGACATAGCATTTAATATAGCCGTCTTCAGCAGCAATTAATAGCCTATATGTCGAACCTGGACTAAAGGTATAACCTGATATCCACTGCCAATCGCTCCCACCTACATAAATACTACGGTAGATACCATATTGTGTACTATAGCCTTCAGATGGTTTTAATCCAAAACCAAATTCAAAGTCGAAGGTTGAGCCATCACAGCCGAGGTATTCATACAATGCAGCACCTGTTCCCAGAGCTACGTCACTCAGTGACGGTAAAGTAATTGTTGCCTCGATTTTCCGATAACCAGTCGAGGAAGTCTTTATCCTGCGGTAAGCATAGTCATAGGGCATAAATGTTCCCTCCTAACTTAAAGATTTACGAAACAAGACATTCTACTCCCTGCCTTCGGGTATGGGGTTGTCCGTCCTGGATGAGGCTCTACTTGGCGGTGGGCTCGTCCAGGACAAAATGTTTCCTTAACCTGTTCAACGCTCGCTCTTTCAATCGGTGTACGACCGGTTGTGATATTCCCAACTGTTCAGCTACCTCCCGCTCTGTACGTCCCTCCAGGACCGTTGCCGTAATGACTTTTTGCTGCTGTGGCGTCAGCACCGTGAGGGCTTCCTGAAGGAATACAGAGTCCTCTACTTCGGCCAAAATGTCATCTGTGCCGGCTACGGTATCGAGCATCTCTGTCATCTCATCTTCGGCTTCTTGACTGAGTAGGTTGTTAAGGATTAGTAGTTCGTGCTCCCGTAGCCGCTTATGCTTTTTCGCTAGCCTGATAGCTTCGTGTCGTAGGCCGGTTAAAAACCAGGCCATAATCCGGGCTTCTTCAACGTCGTCGTAGATGTCAGGTGTAAGGAGTCATCATCGTCCACCTCCTTCCAGCTTGTCTAACCTGCCCTCTACTACATAAAGAGAAAATAGGGGGGCGTTTTAATACCCCCCCTACCAAAAAAATTCTTGAGTTATTTCTGATAGTCGCTTTTACGGGAGAAGTACCTGTTTAGCTCATCCCTACCCCACGTGGTATTGGGCTGGTAGCGGTAAACGGCTTCTATTATCCAAGTCATCAAATCGGAGCAGGCCTCCTCGTATCCTAGCTGACGGCTGTATTTCTTGACGATTGGAATGAAGCGTTTAACAACCTGGGTCATAGCTTCTTCATTACCACTCTTAGCTAAAGTAATCAGTTCTCGTAGTTTCGGTTTTCTTTGCATGTTTTGCCACCTCCACAAAGGAAAAAAGACCTACCACACTTTGGCAGACGGCAGGTCTTAGACTTCTGCAGCAGCGGCAGTCAGGCTATCATAGTGCTGGGAAGCACCTTAGACCCTATAGCTTTGCGTCCCCACCTTTCAATGGGTTTGCCCTTAACGTAGGTATTCGGTTTTCGTTAGAGAAGCGCGGAACCTTCACCTCCTTACATCCGTCTATTTATTAAGACGAATGGTAGGTCAAAATGGTTCCATATACTGGAAAGAAGTCATCGTCTTTTTCTAATGTCGTTCGTCAAATACATTCCTTATGATGGAAAAGGCAAATAACTTGTCCATCCCGTGAATATGATGGTAATTAGATATGGATTTTATTTACCAAAATTGGCCGTGTCGAATTATGTAGAAAATTTTGGAAGCCCTCTTTTAAGTTGCTAGGAAGCATCTTAAAATATAAACATAGAGCTAATAAGTACGGTGTAGGAGGTGAATGC
>NZ_JBJYKD010000032.1:0-32440 GCF_049310025.1 Thermorhabdus hydrogeniformans
GTTAGTTTTTATTTTTCAAGCCGTATTTGGTTAAATATGGATTGGGGAAAAGGGGGAGTTTTTACACTGGAATCAATGTTGTATAACGTAAATCAAAACTATATAATAAAATCAATAAATGGGCATGATAGGTATGAAATATTAAAACTATTTATAAAATAATGTTAGAAGGTGATTTTATGGATATGGATGAGTATTTCAGATGGTATAATCAGGCCGAACATACACTGAAATCATCTGAATATGCCCAAAAAATACTGGCCTTCGTGGAGGGGTATATAAATGAATTTGGCAATGGAGATAAGAAAGGAAAAAAAGAATAATTTAATATATAAGGCAACATGTTTTGCAGGTGAGATTAGTAAAGTTTTAAAACCTATGTGCGCCGTTGTGATTGGATCGGTAGCAAGAGGGGACTTTAATGATGCAAGTGATATTGACGTAGTATTAATCTCGGAAAAAATGCCTGATGTGTATAAAGAGAGACTTGAACTTCTCTATGATTATGTCTTTGATGCCATAGAACCAAAAGGGTATAACCTCGAAGAATTTATATTGATGTATAAAAAACGAAATCCAATAGCTATTGAAGCTGTAGAAAAAGGCATTATAGTCTATGATGAAGGTGTTTGGAATAAAGTTTTGGATGGGATAAGTTGCACCAGTAATACAACTTCCATCATCTCCACCAAAAAAAGGGCTTTAAAAAGCCCTTCAAGAAGTAACTGCTATACTGGCAAATAGATTGTAACGCAAATTCCAACGCGTCAGATGCTACCGGCATTTTTTCACACCGGCTCAATCCTACCTTAATGCTCCTCGCCTTCCGGCATTTCTTTTTCAGTAACGGTTATCAATTCATATTCCTTGCTGCCCATGCCCAGCTCGCAGGCGGCGTCGATGTGAAGCTGGGCGTTCTTGCCGGTCACGGCTTTTAATATATTATCACCCTTTTTTACATTTTTATCCGCCGCTTTGGACTGGGGCAGAGGTTCCGCGGCGTTTATCATATCCAGGGCGGCCTGGTCTATGGCCACGATATCGTGGGAAACCAGGACCCCCTGGTCCTGTACCAGCGGAGTGTCGGCCATGGGCATGCAGTCGCACTCGGGCTGGACTTCGGTGATGAAATTTATGTACAAAATCCTGCCCTTCTCAAAGGTGGAAACCACCGCATAAGCCGATTCCGCCAGGCCCTTTTGAAAGTCCTCTTCATTCATCGGCACCACCAGGGCTTTCACCTCGCAGACCCTGGAACAGCGGGCGCACTTCACGCATATGGATTTGTCTATAACGATGCTGTCGTCGATTAGCTTGATAGCCCCGTGGGGACAGACATCCACGCACTGCCCGCAGCGAACGCATTTTTCCTCCAGCCATTCCAGGTGTTTGTTTTCTTCGAAGTGAATCCTTCCCCTTTCGGCTTCCCCGTGGTGGTCCTTACAGCTTATGCCCCCCATCCCCAGATTTTTTATGGCGCCGCCAAAGCCCGAACCGATATGACCCTTGCAGTGGGACACCACTATCATGGCCGGAGCATAATAAATGGCCGAGGCCACACCGATCTCCTTGAGGATAGGCCCGCTTTTTACCCGGACATGGTCCCGGCCGAAAATCCCGTCGGCCAGAATCACGGGAGCGCCCACTGAAAGGTGGTTTATGCCTTCCATGTTGGCCACTTCCAGGTATTCCAGCCCAGGAATCCGGACGGTATCGGTTATAAACGGCTTACCGCCCGCTTCTTTTACTCTGTCCACCACCTTCCTCAAAAATATGGGCCTTACAATGCGGTGGGCTCCCTGGGAGCCAAAATGGGTTTTTATTGCCACATAGTCGTCTTTTCCGATAAAGGCGCTGAAATCCACCATCTGGAGGATCTGTTCGAATTTTGCCACAAAACTGTATTTGTAATCATAGCTCTTCACTCTTGCATCGGCAAAAAAAATCTTGCTTTTCACGTCATTACCTCCATGACAAATTACATATTTCGATTTCCCGGGAAATATTTCGCTATCATTTTTCAATAAACGGCACCACCGTGGATGCATGGGGAATTACATAAGCTTTGAAGCCTTCTCCCAATTTGCTTTTTATCATTTCCACAGCCTCGATAAGATTTCCCGCCGGTATGATCCCCATTTCCCTCACTAAATGTTCGGGCAATTTCGATACCAGCACCACATCAAATCGCTCCATTCCCAGGGTGAGTATATATCCCACCGCCCCGGCTATGGTGAATTCCTGCCACAGGGCCTCCTCCCGCTCCCTCCTGGTTTTATGATCGGTAATAATGTTATAAAACCCGTCATGGCCTATCCCATCGGGACATTCGGCGAGAAGCACCACCATGCCGCCGTCTTTTACAACTTCCATGGCATTTTCAACGGCCTTGGTGGCCTGGTACAGGTCTATGTCCTTCGGATAGCCGCCGCAGGAAAGGATAAGGGCGTCGGCCGGCTCTTTTACGGTGGTGCTGAAGTAATTCCGTGCAAACCGGCATCCCTCTTCAAAGGCGCGATTGTAATCGCCCGCCACCACTTTAACCAGGTCGCCCTCATCGTTCAAGATCACGTTCACAATAAAGTCGGGCCTTACCATGCCGGCGATTTCGGTCATATCCTCGGCCATGGGATTTTCACGGACCGCTCCAGGTCCCACCCGCGGGTCTAGCCCGCCGCCTTTTTCAATGGGATTCAACATCAGCTTGTGATTGTGCTGGATGGTATCGTAACCGCACACCCCGGGACATATGCTCTTCCTGCCGCCGCCGAAGCCTGCCATGGAATGGTATATGATTCCCCCCGTCAGAATTACCCTGTCGGCTTCCACCACTGCCTTATTAACATAGACGGGCGTCCCGCGGGAAGTTTTACCCACAAAGGTCAGTGTCTCCGGAGCCCGGGAGTTGTGGTCGATGATTTTAATGCGGGATACAATCTCCCTGCCGAACATGTACTCGTGTTCCTCCACGGTGTGCCCCCGGTGCGTCCCGGTGGCCACCAGGATGGTAATATCATCGTCACCAATCCCGCACCGGTTTAATTCTGAAATCAATACGGGTATCACGACCTGACTTTTTACGCTGCGGGTTATATCGCTGGCCACCACCACCACCTTTTCACCGGATTTTATTATCTCCCTCAGTGCCGGCGCCCCGATGGGGTTTTCGATGGCATCCAGCACCGACTGTCTCTCGTCTGATACGGGAACGGTTTTCTTCTCCTCCAGTATATTGAGCAGGTTGTTTTCATCAATTTTTAACTCCAGTTCCTCTTTACCGTATTTTAATTTTATCGGGACCAATTTGCTTCACTCCTGCGATTTAATATAATCATATATTTTTTTAATTATACAACCAGACCCTTTTTTTGTAAATAATAAACGCAGGATGCTGCCGGAAAATTCGAATGAAACCAAAAAGAGGGATATAGCCCTGACTCACTGCTCCAGCTCTCCGGTATAGGCATTGACATAATAGAAATCTCCGTTTTTCAGTTCAATTTTCCAGACGGGTGCGGCCTGCCATCGTTCGGCATTGTAAAACTTGGAGTAAAAACCCTGGCTCATCCGCGTAATCACCAACGGTTCGGAGGATTTCCTCTCGCTGACCACCCTCATTATGGCGGTAAGCGGCAAAATTACGGCCCTTTTTTTGCCCCTGTAGCCGTGGGGATTCAACCAGCACTGATAGACGCTCCTTACTCCCGATGGCGTTACCAGAATATCCATGTAGCTGTTGGCGATGAAAAAGCCGTCATAATTCCTCACGTATTCTATCAAAAACCCTTTGCTCTTGTCGTCGTAAGAGATGCCGCCGAGTACCGCCTCTTCGGGAAGGCCCCCGTGGGTTTTAATAAATTCCATGGCAAGTCTTTGAGCCTCATCCTCGTTCAATCGTGCAAAAATTTTTTTATCCTCTTTATTAAAATATGTGATGATTCCGTTTTCCATGACGATAAGCTGTTCATTTCCCAGAGTAAAACTCCTGCCGCCCTGGATGACCTCCACCAGGGGCTTGGCCCCTCTGCCCAGGAAATTCTCCAGCACCTTCTGTTCATCTACTTTTTTATACCCCACTTCCAGAAAAGCCTGCGGCCTGCCTTTTTCCGGAATGTCCACTTCCAGCTTTATGCCTTTCTGATCCAGGAGGGCTTTTATCTCCTGTCGCTGGTTTTCCGTCAGGTAAAATTCGGCAGCGGGCTTTTCCCTGAACCACAGGTTCCCGGTGAGGATCAGATTCAACACCATGAAAGAGCCTATCAGTATTATCATCGCCCTGCGGGAATCCACACAAATCACTCCGATGAGTTTTCCGGCTCCTGTCCCATCTGGATTTCTTTCGGGACCAGGCCTTCGATTATAACTTGCTTTTCCGGGGCAATTATCACCCAAACGGCGCGAAGCTCTTCCTCCCCAGCAAGATAGGCCGGGTAGAGGTTGTCGATGGTCTTGATGTTCTGTTTTACGACCGCCGCATCCAGCGCCCTTACGGGTGATATCAAATCCTGGACTTTCACCTGCCTGTCTACGATCCTTATCCGCCTGTAATAATTCTTCACCAGACCGCCGTCCACAGTCACCATTAGATAATCTTTTTCAGCGATAAGGGGATAGCCGTTCACCCTTATCTGGAAAATAAAGGTGTATGATTGCCCCCCTTCCCCGCCGCCCGATGTTTTATAGGAAGACAGATAGGTGCCGTGGGGCCAGCCGCCGTGGGTATTTATAAATTCCACGGCCATGTTTAAGGCTTCGTAGAAAGAGGAGTTTTTCCTTTGCTCTTTTGTCCCGGGATAGGTGTATTCCACGGCACCCTCCGGATAGATCCTCAAACCCCGCTGCCCGTCGGTATAAATTATCGCCCCGTCCCTTTCCTCGATTTTTCTCGTCACCGAAAAGTCGGGGAAAAATTTGGCGGCCAGGCGGTCGCCGGCGATTTTCTCGTTTCTGAGGGTAAAAATGGGCAGTTCGGAGAGGGAGAGGGGTACATATATTCCCTTGGAAACTTTCAGGTTTATGTTGCCCGTTGGGAGGACGGCGTACAGGGGTGGATTCGAATCCGCTATGTCTTTCAACACCTGCAACATTTCGCCGGTGTCTGCGGTTTTGTTCAGCCTGTAGTAGCGCCCGTCGGCATCCCTGAAATATATTGTAAGCCCCCCGTCTTCCACGAGCAGGTAGGAACTCACCGGCTTGTTGTCAAAAAAAGGCACGTCCTGCGCCTTCACGTTGAAAACCTGTTTCAAAAAAGCCGCCGGCAGCGGTGCGGGAAAAAAGACTTCCATACCTCTCTTCTGGGCAAAAAAATCGGCATTCATATCCACCGGCTCGGGAGATGCCGCAGACCATTGATTAACCAGGGTCTTTCGGGTGAAATTCCACACCCTGTCGTAAAAGGGTGAAGACTGGTTGACAAGGGTATGGCTTGAGTTTCCGAGGTGGACCAGTATTCTATCGGGGCTTATCACCGACACAAGGTCCACTTTTTTATCTTCCTGCACTCTACTTTCCGCCGTCATTTCTCCGGGGATTCCGGACCAGATGGTGTACGAAAGAAAAAGGCTGATACCAACCAGGAGGATAAGAATCCATACCAGGACAGAATCTCTTGCCATGGTGGCACCGCCTTTTATTTTAAGATAAGGAAAGTCTTGATGGTCTGTATGAGGTAATCAAGCTCCAGCCATTCTGACGAGCCGTCCGTATGGTATACCCGGCGGGAAACCGTCTCGGATTTGCCGGAAGGGAACACGGCCTTTATGGTGATGATGTTTTCTCTGGACTTCACCGGCACCTGGGTCAAAAAAATACCCGCCGCCCCCACGGTCAGCTTGCTTTTTGAAACTCCGTTCACCATAATCGAAACAGTGGTTTCTGGAAGGGTCTCGCCTGAAACCACGACCAAATTCTTGTTTGTCAGAAAATTATCTTTGGGTTCATTAACAATCAGAAAAGAGTCGGGACCCGAGGCCTTAGCCGAGGGAGACATAAATATTATTATTAATGCGATGGTTAGCAGAAATATTAATGAGACCCTTTTCATAAAGTTACGCTCCCTTGCAAATAGTTTTCCCCAGACTTTATCCTATTACTATTAGTTTAAATGATTAATATTACAAATAGATTACAACGCCATTAAAATTAGATTACACATATGGCGCTCTTTCAGGAAAGGTCTCTTCCGGCCGGACTGTTTGACGGCAGATAGACCGAAACAATCGTACCCTTCCCAAGTTCGCTTTCTATGTTAATCCTCCCGCCGTGGGCCTCGACGATTTCCCTGGCAATGGAAAGACCCAGGCCGGTACCTCCCAGCTCCCGGGAACGGGTCTTATCCACCCGGTAAAACCTTTCAAATATGCGTGGAAGATCTTCTCTCGGAATGCCGATGCCCGTATCCCCGAAGACAATCCTGACATCTCTTTCTAAAAGTTCCAGCTTAACAGAAATATTCCCGCCTTCGGGAGTATATTTTATGGCATTGCTGAGGATGTTTTGAAAAACCTGTTCTATCTTATCCCTGTCGGCTATCACTTCACAGGGCGTCTCGGGTATGTCGACATTCAGCGACTGACGTTTTTTTGTGGCGTTGACCTTCATTTTGGCTATGACATCCAACAGAACCCGGTTTAAGGCCACAGGCCTCCTGTCCCACCGTATCTCCTTGTTGTCAAGGCGCGACAGCTCCAGAAGATCGTTTACCAGCCTGGTCATGCGGTCCGCCTCGTTATTCACCACCCCCATGAACTGCCGGGCGACCTCCGGGTCTTCCATGGCGCCGTCCAGCAGTGTTTCCGTATAGCTTTTAATGGTGGTAAGGGGCGTTCTCAGCTCGTGCGATACGTTGGCCACAAATTCCTTTCTCATGTCCTCAAGGCGCTGCTGCCTGGTCACATCGTGGAGCACCAGGATAAGCCCTATCACGCGGCTGCCCCTTTTCAGGGGGGCTATGATGGCTTTTAATATAAGGCTGTCGGTTTTTATAAGGGTTTCCCGGAGGTCAGACTCCTCGCCCAGAAAGTCTTCTATGGCCACGTCGAAGTACTTCCTGAGGCTTTCGGAAAAATCGCTGCCCTCGGGGCTCCGGTCCAGTGAAAGCATATTCATGGCGGCCGGGTTTATATGTATCACTTCACTCTTATCGTTCAGGGCGATAACTCCGTCGGCCATGTTGGCAAGTATGGCCTCCATTTTTTCCTTTTCGTCTGATATCTCCTCCATGGTTTCCTTGAGGCGCGTGGTGAGGTAATTGAACATTTCCGTCAATTTCCCTATTTCGTCGTTGGATTTTACCTGGATCCTGCGGTCGAAATCCCCCTGGGCCATAAGGGCCGCCTGCCTGGTCACCTCCTGGATGGGACCGGTGATGGTCTTGGAAAGGGCGTACCCGAGAAACCCGGCTATACCGAGGGCCATAAGGGTGGCAACCAGGAGTATGGCTTTGATGTCGTTTAAAGTGGAGTAAATGTCTTTCATGGAAGATATGAGATATATTATGCCCACCACCCTGCCATTTATCGTCACCGGATAGGCCAGATACATGAAGCGCTCGCTGTTTTTGGGCTCCTCTCTTATATCCCGGGCTTCTGTGCCGAAAGTGGCCTGGGTGATTTCCGGAGTGAGGAGTTTCAGTCCCCTCTGAAATTTCTCATCGGTGGAGAAAATTATATTGGCGCTCTCATCCAGGATGATAATGGAGCTCACCTCGGCACCCCCCAGTTCCTTTATTAATTTGTCATCTATCTCATGGTACCGGGGAATGGGGTAAAGATACCTTTCGGTAAAACCCGCGATGAGCTGGGCTTTGGTGTCCATGTTTCGGGCCAGGCTGCCCACCTGGTATTTTTCCAGAGACTGAAGCAGGTATACCCCGACTATCTCCATGGCCAGGAGTATGAGCAGGATGTAAATTGAGACGAGCTTCCACTGGATGCTTCTGAACAATTAATGTTCCTCCTACTGCTTTATAAAATAATACCCAATGCCCCTTTTTGTGAGTATGTAGGTGGGGTTGGCCGAATCATCCTCCACCTTTTCCCGCAGCCTCCTTACGGTCACGTCCACTGTGCGGATATCTCCGTAATACTCATAGCCCCATACCTCTTCCAGAAGCTTTTCCCTGGAAAAGACCTGACCGGCCTGGGTGGCAAGGAATTTCAAGAGTTCAAATTCCCGGAATGTGAGTTCCAGCGGCTTACCCCGCTTTTTCACCTGAAAGCTCTTGAGGTCCAGCTCCAGATCCTTTACCTTGATGACCTGCTGATCGCCGGCGGCCCCCGAGAGGGTTACCCGCCTTAAATTGGCCTTGACCCGGGCCATGAGTTCCCTCATGCTGAAGGGCTTTGTTATGTAATCGTCTGCGCCCAGTTCCAGCCCCAGCACCTTGTCTACTTCTTCGCCTTTGGCTGTGAGCATGATGATGGGGCAGGTCATCTTTTCCCTGAGCTTTTTACAGACCGTGAACCCGTCCATTTTGGGAAGCATTATGTCCAGCAAAATCAGGTCGGGCTCGGCGCTCTCGGCCACCCTCACAGCCTCGTCGCCGTCGTAGGCCGCAAGGACACTGTATCCCTCTCTGGTCAGATTGTATTTAAGTATATCCACGATGGGCTTTTCATCGTCCACCACCAGTATTTTTTCATTCATCAAGACCACCCTCCAGTTATGTTATTATTCGCCATAATGAGGAATTTTCCTTCAAAGGGAGCCGCGTACCCTTTGAAGGAAAATTTCATCGGCACTGGCGCCGCTCCTCAACAAAGCCATAACATTCTTGATTTCATTTATGCCCCTTTCGCCCGCGAGGCTTTTTATCATATCCAGGGACTGGAGGTAGGCTTTCGGGACATCGGGCAGCTCGTCAAAGCGGGTGAAAATGTCTTTAGTGGAATAGCGACTGCTCCAGTCCACATAAAAATCCTTTTCCAGGCTGTATCCCGTAACCCGCTCTTCTTCGTACTGGGCCACCCCTTCGGTAAACCACCGGGGATAATTGCCCGATGTGAGGCGGTCCACTACCAGGTGGGTATATTCATGGACCATGGGACCCCTTTCAAAAAACGTCTTTTCCACCCCACCAGCCCCGCCGATCAGTGCCCCGGGCGCCTGAACATATATGAAACCCCGGTAATAGACCCCCTGGGCGCTCTCGTCTGCAGGCCAATTAAAGGCGGCCTGTAGGCTGGCGGAATCGGGGTAAATCACCACAGGGATTTTTTCCCCTGGAAAATAGTTGAAATCCCTTCCCACAATGTAGCGGGCTTTCTCTGCGGCATTTGCCACCACCGGCACATCGGAGCGGCTTTCGGGTTTAAATAGTATAATGAAGTGCTCGGTTTCATAGGACTCATAACCCTTAAACTTAAAGGCGTAAATGTCGATTTCTCTGTAAAAATATGTTGCAGCGGCGATGGTGATAAGCGCCGCAAATATAATTGTGTATAAAATCTTTCTCCGCCTCACGGCCTCTCCCCCCCCATTCATTATATAAAATATAAAAGTGAAATTCATTGGCAAAAAAAGAAAAAGCGGCAATTTGCCGCTCTTTAAAGGGGGGATCGTTTTGTTGTTGCTGACTACTTGGTAGTTATTATAACTGATTATTATTAAGAATTTGTTGCAGTTATATTACAAATTTATTACAAAAATTTAGCTTTATCGACATTTCCGTGCGTTATTTCGAAGATGTGCCGATGAGCACGAGAACGATTCCTGTAAAGATTACCACAAGTTTTATCCACGACACCCGGCCCGCAAGGCCGGAAAGCCCCAGGAGGCTGACGCCGGCGAAAATCAGCGGTCCCGCAAGGCCCAGCACGGCGTTAACCCTGAGGGCGGTCTCAAGGCTTTTCGAGCGCAAAAACAGGACCGCCGCCGAAAATTCTATCAGGGAAGAAATAAACCGTATGGCTGCCATGGAAAGGAGCAGCGGGTTCACCCACATTCCCCCCTTTACGGCTCCCACAATAAAATGACAATCATGCTGGATTCTAGTGCTGCAAAAGCCCATCGCCGGTGGTTCGTAACGGTTAAAAGCACCGGAGAATGAAGCCAAAGGCCTTTCTTGAGCTCGATGCAACACCCACCTTCGGGGGGTGCCCGGCAGGAACCGCGCCATGCAGAAAAGCTCCGGCCGGCATTAAAGCCGGAGGCCGAATTGCCCGCGCAACCCTGCGGAGGGTGGTAGCGGGCTTTAAGCCTTACTGAACGGTCAGGTGCCGGGCCGCCACAACCGACGAAGTGACTTTTTGCACTAGATTCATATTTAATTGTATGCTATTTCAGGCGGGAAAATGATTCGCGCGCAGGTATACCCGAGGCCTGAGTGTCAACACGCCAGCTTCTCTTCCGGGGTCGTGCTGGGTCGATAGTGCGCGATTTTTCATCTATGTCAATACGCCAGATTAACTTCCGGAGCCGCAAGGCCCGCCGGTTCCGAAATTTCTTTAACACCCCCGTCCAGCAAGCCGCCAAGTTTATCCATAAATTCGCGGTAAGCTTCGGTGTTCCTCTTTCTGGGCCTTGAAAGCGGGTTGGCCACATCGGCCCTGAGCCTGCCGGGAGAAAAAACCAGAATTCTGTCGGAAAGGTCCACCGCCTCTTCCACATCATGGGTTACAAAAATTATCGTGATCCCCGTACTCTCCCATACCTTGACGAGCATCTGGTGTACGGCCCGCCGGCTGAAGGCATCCAGGCTTCCGAAGGGTTCATCCATCAGCAGCACCCGGGGGTTTACCGAAAGGGCACGGGCAATGGACGCCCGCTGTTTCATTCCTCCGGAAAGCTGATAGGGGTAATACCCCCCGCATCCTGAAAGCCCCACCATTTCCAGATAGCGTTCGGCATCCTCTTGAAACCTCCCGCTCAAGTTCTTACCCCGAACGGCACTCATGGCAAATTTGATGTTTTCTGCGACGGTGAGCCAGGGGAAAAGCTGGTCAAGCCCCTGGAATATCATGAACCTGTCGGGTCCGGGCTTTGTTACGGTTTTCTCACTAATGGTCACGCTGCCGGAACTTATCTTCTCAAAACCGGCGATGCACCTGAGCAGTGTAGACTTGCCGCACCCCGAAGGCCCTATTATGCTTATAAACTCACCCTCGTCCACGGAAAAGCTTACGTTTTCCACGCCCACCACTTTTTTCCCGGCCGTTTCGTATATCTTGGTTATGCCGGATATTCTCAAAAGCTCCCTCACTTTTCCGCCTCCTCAATCTATGATGGTCTTCCACTTCCTTACGGTTCTTTTTTCGATACCGGCGAATACCAGGTACTCCACGGCAATGCCTATCAGGATAATAACAACCATGCCTGCGAACACACCGGGGGTTTCCATCATAAACCTTTTTTTGTAGAGATACCAGCCCAGGCCCCCCTCCCCTCCGGCGGCGCCGAAAACCAGTTCCGCGGCCACAGACGCCTGCCAGGCTCTGGCCCATCCTGTTCTGAGCCCTCCCAGAATGTGGGGAAAAGAAGCCGGCAGCATGACCGACAAAGCCAGTTTAAGCCCGGAAAGCCCCAGGTTTTTCCCTACTTCCAGCTGGTTATTTGGTATCGATCTGAATCCGGTATAAAAGTGGTTTATAAGGGGCCAGAGGGCGGAAAACACGATTACAAAAAGAATGGCTTCCGTCCCTATTCCGAACCATAAAATGGCTATAGGCAGTATGGCAATGCCCGGCAGGGGATGCATGACGGCCATAATGTCGGTGATAACCTCCGAAAAAAATCTGCCGCTCATGGAGACAAATGTTCCCACCATGGCAAAAAACACCGCCGCTAAAAGCCCGGATATTATAATTTTCAGCGAAAACAGTGTCCTTCCCAGGATCTCTGCCCTTTCTGACCAAAGCGCCCCGAACACCGACCCGACGCCCGGCAGCAGCAATTCGGGATAGCGGCCGGCGGCCCGGACCGCCTCCCATATTAAAGCAACGGCCATTATAAACAGCGCCTTTGAAAAAAATTCCCGCAAGAAAATCCCTCCCCTATTTTGACCACTGCATCCGCTCCAGCAGGGACGGTTCCCCCTCTCTTCCGCCTACCTGGGCCAATATGTTTTCCCATGCGATCTCGGAAAGATCGCCCGGCACCTTTGAAATATACCCGGCCTTTTTCATGAAACCGGCAAACCCCATAAGCCCGTACGGAGCGGTGGTATAGTTCATGCCGTCGGCCTTGAGATACTTCAGCAGCTTTTCTTTTTCCAGCTTGAATTCCGGCGCCAGAAGCTCCGCCGTTTCTTCTTTGTGTCCATTTACCCAGCTCATAGCCTCGTTGAGGCCCATCACAAAGGCCGCATACCCTGCCGGGTGCCTGTCATGATACTCCTCTGTCACCAGGGCCACGTTGAAGTTGAAATCTCCTCCGAAGGCGTCGAAACCGTCCAGGACCACGCGATAACCGGGCTGGGCCAGTTCCTCAAAGAGATAAGGCGGTGAGGTAAAATGGGCCACCACATCCTTTTTGGATAGCATGGCCTGAGCCCCGTCGGGGTGAGGCAGGGCCACCAGGTTGTCGTCCAGGGCGTTGGGGTTCCCCACTTCCTTCTCCAGGGCCATGGCCAGCAAAATATGCTGGACGCTGCCCGGCGACGGCAGGGCTATCCTGTGTCCCGGCTTGAAGTCCTTTATGCTTTTTATGCCGGGGTCGTAAGTCACCAGGGACACCGGCGAAACCACGTAACCGGCGGCGATCTTTGCGGGCAGCCCTTTATCCCAGCCTATGAGATACGGCGGTATGCCCATGAAGGCCGCATCTATTTCTCCCGCGGCCATAGCTTCCCTGACGGAGCCACCCGACCCCAGGGTCTTCCATTCCACCTTGAGGCCGTATTTTGAAAAGAAGTCTTTTTTCTCCGCCACCATAAGAGGGGCGTACACAAGCCCGAATTGCCTTGCGACCCGGATAACCTCACCGCGATTCTGTACTTGCGCCGGTTCGCCGGCTGATGCGGTGTGCCTGTTCTCGTTCCGGGCCGCGCACCCCGCCAGAAACGCCGCCGTCATGGATGAAAACAGCACCAGGACAGCCGTAATTTTACGCCCTCTTGCACACAACATCGTATCACCCTCCAGAAAAAATCAATCTATAACATAATATTTTTTGGGACAGCATGTGGTGAATTATTTGGACCTGGCAAAAATATAATTTTATTGATGCCCTTTACCCGGAAACTCCTGATGCAGCGGGTAAAAGTGGCCTCCGGACCCGCCGCTGTCAGATTTTATAAAAACAATGTTTGGAGGGTGGATATTGAAGTCTTCATCCCTTCTTTTCCTGATATTCGCGCTTGGGATACTGAGCAAAAACCGGATGATCTGCGTGTCGACCGGTGTGCTTATTTTGTTTTGGTTCCTCCAGATCCTGCCCGCATCCGCGGCGGCCCAGAATGTAATACTCGACGTGGGAGTAGTACTGCTGGTCATGGGGGTGCTCATGTCTCTTCTGACCGGGGGGTCGACGGCCGGCGACGTTTACAGGAGCATCTTCTCCTTCGACGGCCTGGTAGCCTTCATGGTGGGTATGGCATCGGCGGTGATGGCCAGAGGCGGGGTGGACCTGATGAGGGCCAACCCCGGGATCATGATAGGGCTTCTTTTCGGTTCCATTGTCGGCACCGCCTTTTTCAGGGGCATACCCACGGGCCCTCTGGTGGCGGCCGGCCTGGCGGCGGTTATAATCAATATCCTCAAAAAAATACAATAAATACAGGCAACAATAAAGGGAAGGAATTTGATATTCCTTCCCCGAGACTCCTTTCCTAACCACCTGATAGAATCTGCTTCACAATAAAAAAGGAAAGAGGGTAAGCATCGATCTTTATTTGTTCAGGTAATTTATGGGATTCTGGGGAACCCCGTTCAATCTCACCTCAAAGTGCACATGAGGCCCGGTGGTCCTGCCGGTGGTGCCTACCGCACCTATTTTCTGGCCCTTCTCCACCCTGTCTCCCGTTGAAACATCTATGGAATTAAGATGGGCATAGTATGTTTCAAATCCGCCGCCGTGGTCTACGATAACCAGCTTTCCATAGCCGCCCCTGCTGCCGGTAAAGGTGACCACTCCGCTGTTCGCGGCCCGCACGGGCGCCCCTTTGTCGTTGGCCACATCAATGCCCGTGTGAAACTCCCTGCCCCGGCGGCCGAAAGGCGACGTGATCCGGCCCACCGCCGGCCACAGGAAACGTCCGCTTCCCCTGAAGGCCACCTGGGCCCTGGTCCCCCGGGCGACTATTCTGTCAACCGGTTCCTTTAAAACTTTTTCTCCGAGGACCGTCTGGCTCACTTTTACACCGTTCTTATAAACGGCCTGAGCCGCCACTTCCCTGGTGCCGTTCTGGCCGGGTTGCTTAACTTTTTGATCCCATTTCCACAGCGAATCGTCTCTAACTATCTGGGTTTTATAGGGTATGGGCTCCCGATATGTAACCTTTTTTACTACCGTCACGTTTAACAGCGGTTTGACCGCCCTGAGATTGATGACTTCTCCCAGAGCCAGCCGGTCTTCGGACTCCAGCTGGGGGTTGGCCTTTATGAGCTCATCGAGAGGGATGTTCTGTTCTTTTGCGATGGACCAGAGAGTGTCTCCCTGCTTAACTTTGTAATTTTTCATCTCGATCGCGCCTTTTAAAATCAGTTGTTTTGCAGCGTCGGGGGTCAACACCTTCTCCGGGTCCGTGAATTTTTCTATGAGTTTTACGCTGTCCGCCACTTCAATCTTCATGAGTTCCCCCGGGGTCCGGCTGACATAGTATTCTTTCACACCCTGCAAGACCGCTTCGGCCGTGGCTTTATCCTTTACCACCGCCACTTCCGCATTGTTGATATCTATGGCTACAGCTCTGACCAGAACCGAAAGCACCGAGTCGAGTTTTTCGGCAAGTTCTTCCGGCTTATCCACCTTTTGCCCAAAAGCTCTTACTGGAGTTAACTTAATATCCTGATCAAATGCTACATCGGCTCCTGTCCTGCTGCTGTACTTCGACATAAGTTCCCGTTTTATCTTCTCAAAAGCCTTCCTGCTTTTTATATTGCCGATTACCCTGCCATCCACGCTGACGGAATAAGCCCTGCCCGTAAAGATGAAAATTACAATCAGCATAACCGCCAGCGCGCCGCAGCCGGCAAGGATAACCGCTTTCTTCCTGCCGTTTCCAGGGCCCAAAAAATAAAAACCCCCTATCCTGGGTAACTTCATCCCCCCACTCCTTTCGTGTTGTTATCCAGTTTGTAAAATCAGCGTAATGTAATTGTAACATTTTTGTAATATATATTATTCGCCGTCGGTTACAGATTTTCCTCCTTGCTTGCGAAATTATTTATTTTTTTTTCGAACAGAACCATAAAAAGCCCCGCAAACATTACCAGCATGCCCATTATGGATTTGAGGTCGGGGACTTCGCCCAGCAACAGCGCTCCCAGCAGAACCCCTCCCGTGACCTCCTGGGTGGAAATCAAATTGGCATAAGCGGGGTGGATGTAGCGTATGCCCGCATTGTAAAGGGTGTGCCCCAGGGTGGTGGGCAAAAGACCCAGGAGCGCCAGAGCCGACCACTGCTTCAAAGTGCCGGGGAGCACAAAGCCCGGCACCGACCAGGGCAGCAGAAAAACGGCGGCCAGAAAATATACCCAGAAAACGTATTTCAACAGGGGGTAGCTGTTCTTCTCCTTACGCCCGGCCACCGAATAAAGCGCAAGGCACAGGGCCGAAAGCAGTGCCATGCCGTCCCCCAGCAGCATTGGACGGGTGAACACCGGCTCAAACCCCGCAAGAATAATAATTCCCAGAATTACCACAATTATACCTATATATTTGTAACCGGGTATCCGTTCTTTCAGCAGCACAGCGGTGAGGACCGTTATCATGATGGGCGCGGTGTAGACCAGACTCAGGGCGTGAGCTATGGTGGTATAGAGCACCGAGCCTATATAGAACAGGAAGTGAAAGGATGTGATGAAGCCGTATAAAAGGAATTTGGGGATATCCTTTCGCTCCAGCGAAAGGGGCACCCTCTTAATCTTTGCGGCCATGTATATGAAAAAGGCCCCCAAAAACATCCTGAAAAACGCGATTTCCCCCACCGGAAGCCCATCCGCCCACCTGGTGAAGAGGGGGCTTGTCCCGAAAAAGACTGTCCCTATGGCGGTAAGCAATATGCCCCGCCCGTACATGTCCATCCCGCATTTCTCCTTTCTAAAATAATTTAGCGGCTTTTTTATGCGGCTTTCTCCAGGGGTTCGCCGCTTTTGAGCATTTTATATATCAATTCACTCCAGTCGGCGCCGGTGACTTGATTTACAGCCTTTATGAAATCCCGGGTGGTGGCGTTTTTGAAAAGGTTTTGCTTAAAATAATGGCGCAGGGCCTCTTTAAATTTAACCTTGCCCATGCGGTTTTCCAGTTCCCTGAGGATTATGGCGCCCCTGGAATAGACCAGTGCGTCATAATCCTGCCAGCTTGAAAACTCCGACAGAGGCCTCAACACCGGTCCGGGGGTGTGGCTGAGTTCGTAAAATCTATACGGGTTTAAAATAAAATCCGTGTAGACTCTCTCACCTGTCTTTTTGCCGTAGACGTTTTCATAATAGAGGACCGTCGAATACTCGGTGAGGGCCTCATCAAGCCATGGTTCCCGGACTTCGTTGTTGCCGACGAGGCCGTACCACCACTGGTGAGCCGTTTCGTGGGCTACAACGTATTCCAGAAGCTCGCCCTGGTTGTAGAACTGGCGCCCGATCATCACAAGATTGGGGTATTCCATGCCGCCTATGTAAAAATCCGATTCGACCACCGAGTAGTCTTTATAAGGGTACGGTCCGAAATAGTCGCTGTAAAATTTAATTGCCCCGGCGGCGAATTCCAGTGCTTTTTTGCCGTACGTCTCATCTCCCTCGATATAATAAGAAGTTACCTTTATGGCGCCCACGTTTTGGGAGGCGGTACGGAACATGCGGCTTGCCACCCAGGCAAAATCCCTTACTAAATCGGTTTTAAAAGTCCATATGTTAAATTCCCCCTCCTCTTTTCTGCCCGCGAGGCTCCCGCCGGCTGCGATGGTATATTCCGCAGGAGCCTTTATTTTAACGGTATAGGTGCCTACATCGCTGTAAAAGGGATCGCCCACGGCGTAGTAGGGATCTTTGTTCCAGCCGTTTTCATCATATACCGCCAGGATGGGATACCAGTTGGCTATATTAAAAGTGCTCCTGCCGTATCCGAATCGGCCCTGAGAGGGCGGAATCACCTCAACAAATTTCATGTTGAGCTTTATCTGCTCGCCCGGCTTCAGGGGCTGCGGAAGGTCCACTTTCAACATGGTGCCGTCGATTTCATATTTCAGGGCCCCCGAATCCGCTTCCACTTTCAGTATGTCTATGTAACCGGGGGAAAAGCCCTCCGGATAAGCGGCCGCCATTTCGGATTTGGGAAACGGCGCGGTATCGGGGCTCTTGAAAGCATTGGGGTACAGGTGAAAGTAAAGCGCCTCAAGCCGTGTCTGTTCCTCATTTGTCACGATTACCCGCTGCATCCCCTCGATCTTTTTTTGTTCGGGATAAAACGTTACATTGATGTCGTATTTCGGGCAGGTTTTTAAAATCCGGCCCAGCTTCCGGGTTTCATCTTCGCCGGGCCCGCCTTTAAAGGCCAAAAAATAAAAGGCGGCCAGCAAAAGGACTATCAGCCCCGCGATTCCCAGTTTCTTTCTATCCACACGCATCCCCCAATCTTCTTCATGGCTTCTGTAATAAATTTTATTAATGCGCAAACCTTTTTATTCCCGCTCTTGACCCGATAATATTTACCGCTGTTATTTTATTTTTCTACACGTTGCTCCCAAATCCTTTTGGTGGGGAAATATTCTTTTTATTGCTTTAAACAGACACCGGAAAGGGTGTATAATTGAGTAAAGGAGGATTCGAAGTGAGAGAGATTCACGTAAACCAAATCATCTTAGCCGTTGAAAATCTGTGTATCAAATCAAATTGTAAATTGTCCGGCGATGTAAAACGGGCTCTGGAAAAGTCGCTTAAAAATGAAGCTTCACCTCTGGGAAGGGAAATACTTAAAGATATAATCAAAAATGCTCAAATCGCGGAACAAAAAAATATTCCAATCTGCCAGGATACTGGATTTGCGGTGGTTTTTTTAAGTGTAGGGCAGGATGTAAGGATTGCCGGAGGAAATATCGCGGATGCCATAAATGAGGGAGTAAGGCGGGGGTATGTCAGGGGATATCTGCGCAAATCGATTGTGGCGGATCCGTTTCTGACGAGGAAAAATACGGGAGACAACACACCCGCAATCATCCATACTGAAATTGTGCCCGGAGATAAAATTAAGATTGTTCTGGCCCCCAAAGGCGGGGGCAGCGAAAACATGAGCGCCCTGCGCATGTTAAAACCGGCGGACGGAGTGGAGGGCATAAAGAGCTTCGTGCTGGAGACAGTGGACAGAGCCGGTGCCAACCCCTGCCCCCCGATTATTGTCGGGGTCGGTGTGGGCGGCACCATCGAAGTGGCGACTCTCATCGCAAAAAAGGCCCTCCTGCGCCCGGTGGGGCAACATCATCCCACGCCGGAAGTGGCCAAACTTGAAGAAGAACTGCTCGCGGAAATAAACAAACTCGGAATCGGGCCCCAGGGTTTTGGGGGTACCACCACCGCTCTTGCCGTCCACATCGAAACGTTTCCGGCACACATAGCCACCCTGCCGGTGGCGATAAACATTCAATGCCATGCGGCAAGGCATATGGAAGTGGAAATATGATAAGTGGGAGGAGCTAAAAGGTGATAAAAATTATAAACACCCCATTGACAGAAGAGGTGGTCTGCGGCCTGAAAGCCGGAGACAGGGTGCTTTTAAACGGCACCATATACACCGCCCGAGACGCCGCTCACAAGCGCCTGTTTGAAATGCTGGGCAGAGGGGAAGAGCTTCCGTTCGATCTTAACGGCCAGGTCATATACTATGTCGGGCCATGCCCCGCCGGGCCAGGAAGCGTAATCGGCTCCGCAGGGCCCACCACCAGCGGCCGGATGGACCCGTATACCCCCGCCCTTTTGCAGTCGGGCCTGAAGGGTATGATAGGCAAGGGTCTGCGTTCTCAGGCAGTCGTCGATGCCATAGTAAAATTCAAGGCCGTTTATTTGGCCGCCGTCGGCGGAGCCGGAGCCCTGCTGGCGGAATCTATTAAAGAAGCCGAAGTCCTGGCTTTCCACGACCTCGGTCCTGAGGCCGTCTACAGATTGAAGGTCAAAGATTTTCCTGTAACGGTGGTAATCGACTGTGAGGGGAATGACCTCTACCGCATAGGCAAACAGCGCTACAGGCGAATATAAAATATAAAAAAATAACCGGGAATAGTCAATTCGAGTTTATCTTTATGGTTTGTGATGAGCCGTCCCATATAACCGTGTCACCTAATGCCTCGCCGATAAATCGCAAAGGCACAAATGTTGTACCGTTTATTAACTGTGCAGGAACTGCAAGCGTCTTTATCAACCCATTAACACTGGCGGTTTTACTTCCTATTTTGAGCCGAACAGTGGTATTCCACCGCCTGCTTATAACTGTATTTGTCTTGCTATCATAATTAACGGCAGCTCCTAAGGCTTCAAAGAAAGCCCTCACGGGTACAAGTGTAGCTCCTGATTTTATTAACGGCGAAGGTGTGAATTGCTTTTCTGAACCGTTAATTATAACCGTTATCCCCGATCTCATATGCGAACCTACATTAGACATGATGGTGGTAAAATCCTCGGGAATATTAATAAAACCTCTTTTTATTTTGGTTAAGAGCGTCTGTTCAATTTTACCCGTGCCGCTAAAGCTGAATTCTTCCACATTGTCACTGTCGTAACCTTCGGGTATGTAATTCCACTTTGTATTAAGAGCACCGAAATGTTCCCAGCAGGGATAGGACTTGCCCTTCGGAACACTGGTCACCGGATCAGCGGGAATCCATCCCTCTCCGTCAAGATAAAATTCCACCCATGCATGGCGTGAATTAAATAAAAATTTATTTTTACCATTTTCTCTTACCGTCTTTTCAAGAAATCTGCTGCCATCGGGCAATATAAAATCATTCCTATTGCGCACATTTTTCATATCGTAATCTACTGCAAAACCTCTTGCTACGCGTGCAGGAACCCCGCTGGCCCTCAATAGAGCCACCATCAAGTCTGCATGGTCTTCACAAACTCCTTTTCCGTATTGTAAAGCTGACAGCGCACCTTTATTAGAGTATTTTTCTTCATATGAATAGGTCATGTGATTTTGGACAAAAGCAAATATCTTTTTCGCCTTCTGATAGGGGTCTGTAATACCCCTGGTCAACTCTGAAGCTTTTTTAACAATTGCCGGATTATCGCTTTGCACTAAATCAGAAGGACTTAAATATTTTTGTAAGTTTTTTGACATTAAATAACTACCCGGTTTGAATTTAATATTTTTGTACTGTATCAAGGCAATCTGCTGAATTATAAGTTTACCTCTGTTGTGAAAATTTTCATAGACCGCCAGCATGTTGCCTTTCTCATCTGTTTCAATCCTGGTGGGTTGGGGTTTTATGACAAACTGCTTTACAAATATGTACGGGGGAGCGCCGTCAATGAAATTATTAAGCAAAAGCCTTACTTTGATCTCAGAACTAAGGATTTCCCCCTGAAAAGTAAAAGTCTGTTCCTTTGTTAAAGTAAATTGGTCCGATCTTATCGTTTCAAATGAAGCATATGCATACGGGAAAAATAATGAAAATGAAAAAATTAATATTAAAAAAACAGTTATTACTTTGTATTTCACCTTGGTTACTCCTTTTATTCAATTTTTTGCAAGGACCAACAACAGCCCCAGCGGCGGCAGCGCAATGTTATTCGCAACAAATTGCCATGAGCATTAATAAATAAATCTGTCAGAAAGACGCTTTCCCAAGCCATCCGTTGCATATCGGTTTAACGGCACCAAAAAGGGGTTCCGCTATGTAGCCAATCGGAACCCCTGCTTTTTCTGGAGCGGAAAACGGGATTCGAACCCGCGACCCTCGGCTTGGGAAGCCGATGCTCTACCACTGAGCTACTTCCGCATTAAAATATATTTTTAAACTTTGCAATAATTATTATAAAACCACTCTCTCCATTTGTCAACATCCGCACCAAATTCCCCCGGCGTTTTTTCGCCGTCAAAAGTTCACCTTCAGCCGTTTTTTACCCGGCTTTCGTGCCAAAGTCAGGCATTTTCAACCGGCGTACAGAAACAATGCAATCTTCCTGCCGACTGCACCTTTATGAAAAAAAATGGTGACCCCGAGGGGATTCGAACCCCTGTTACCGCCGTGAAAGGGCGATGTCTTAACCACTTGACCACGGGGCCACAAAATGGTGAGCCATCCGCGACTCGAACGCGGGACACCCTGATTAAAAGTCAGGTGCTCTGCCGACTGAGCTAATGGCTCAACACAAAAGCAATAATAATACTACTATAAAAATTACTTTATGTCAACCCACAAATTTAAGAAAATGCTTTTTTAGAACAGCTTTATGAGTTCAAAACCCTGATGACGTCCGGGGCCCACCGATACGAAGGATATACGCGTCTGGGTCAGTTGCCCGATTCTCTCCACGTAATTGATGAGGTTTTTGGGCAGTTTATCGTATTCGGTGATATGCGATATGTCTTCCTGCCACCCGGGGAGTTCTTCATATACCGGCTTGCATTCGGACAAAACTTTCAGGCTGGCCGGAAATTCCTCCAGAACCCGCCCGCGGTACTCGTATCCGGTGCAGATTTTCACCTTCTCGAGGCCACCGAGGGTGTCGAGTTTGGTCACGGCTATATGGGAAAGGCCGTTGACCCGGACGGCAAATCTCAGTATCACGGCGTCCAGCCATCCGCAGCGCCTGGGCCTGCCGGTGGTGGTGCCGTACTCGTAACCCCGCTCCCTTATATAATCCCCGGTCTCATCGAAAAGTTCGGTGGGAAAAGGGCCTTTCCCCACCCTGGTGGTGTACGCCTTTACCACGCCCACCACACGGTCGATAAAGGTGGGGCCCACTCCGGCACCTATGCACACGCCTCCGGCGATGGGGTGAGATGAGGTGACGTACGGATACGTCCCCAGATCCACATCCAGGAGCGTTCCCTGGGCTCCCTCGTACAGTATTTTTTTGCCATGCCTGGCGGCTTCATATATTATGACGGTTGTATCGCAGACCATATCCTTAATCCGTTCGGCTGCGGCCAGGTAACTCTCCAGGATGGGCTTTTTTTCAAAACCCTGTACTCCATAAACCTTCTCCAGCAGATGGTTCTTGGCCTCCAGGTTTTGCTCGAGCTTTTCTTCAAAGAGCTGCGGGTCCAGCAGATCGCACACGCGGATGCCCATTCTTTCGGCTTTATCGATATAGGCGGGCCCTATGCCCATCCTGGTGGTCCCCAGATCGTTGGCCCCCTTTCTCTCTTCGGTCAGGCCGTCCAGCAGCTTGTGGTAAGGCATAATAACATGGGCCCGATCGCTGATGTAAAGCCCTTTCACCTCAACGCCCTGATTTTCCAGGTACTTTATCTCATCAATCAGGGCGATGGGATCTATCACCACGCCGTTGCCTATGATGCAGATTTTTCCAGGGTGCAATATGCCCGATGGTATGAGATGCAGCTTGAACCTCCTGCCGTCAACCTCCACCGTATGACCGGCATTATTTCCTCCCTGGTAGCGCACCACCACGTCGGCCTCCCGGGCCAGGTAATCGGTTATGCGCCCTTTTCCTTCATCGCCCCACTGGGTCCCTATCACAACAACACCCGACATTTTATTCACTCCCATCAATGATATTAAACTTCTTCCGCCAGGCCCTTCAGCAGGAAACCAGTGATATACGCCACTGCGGTTTATACGCTATTTCCATAAAGACCCCCTGTTTGTACCAAAATTCGGGCCTTTTTATCGAAACTATTTTTTACATCTTTTCAGTATCTCCCTGGCCACCATGACGCCGGAAGCCGAAGCCTGCGCAAGACCTCTGGTCACCCCCGCCCCGTCGCCGGCGGCGAACAGGTTTTTCACCTGAGTCTCCAGACAGGAGCTCAGTGTGGGCCTGGAAGAATAGAATTTGACCTCCACACCGTAAAGAAGGGTGTGGTGCGAATACACCCCGGGAGCCAGTTTGTCCATGGCCTGCAGCATTTCCAGTATGCTGACCATATGCCGGTAAGGGAATACGAGACTCAGGTCTCCGGGAGTGGCCTCTCGCAGTGTGGGTTCCACCAGGCCCCTTTTAATCCTTTCGGGAGTGGATCTCCGGCCCGAGAGCAGGTCACCGAGCCGCTGGACCAGCACTCCCCCGCCCAGCATGTTGGCGAGGGTGGCTATATACTTTCCGTAGGAAATGGGCTCTTTGAAGGGTTCCGTAAAGGTCTTGCTCACCAGGAGTGCAAAGTTGGTATTGGCTGTTTTCTTATCGGCGTAACTGTGCCCGTTGACGGTTATAAGGCCGCTGTTGTTTTCCATAACCACTTCACCGTAGGGGTTCATGCAAAAAGTCCTGACCCTGTCGTCAAAGGACTTTGAATAGTACACCAGCTTGGACTCGTAGACCACGTCGGTAATATGCTCCATTACCACCGACGGCACTTCCACCCGCACTCCTATGTCTACGGGATTTATGGCCATGTCCAGTTTGAGGCGGGTTGCCTCGCCGGAAAACCACTCGGCCCCTTCGCGCCCCGGCACCACCACCACGTAATCCGCCAGAAACTCCTCTCCCGTTTCGGTAACAACGCCCCTCGCCTGTCCGTCTTTCACCACAATGGTCTTAACGGCTGTGGAAGTCTTTATGTCAACTTTTTTATCCAGATATTTTCTCATTTCTTTCAGGATGCTCCAGCATTTTTCCGTGCCCAGGTGCTTTACTCTGGCCGGTATGAGCCGCAGGTCGGCGGTCGCCGCCTTTTGCTGGATTTCCTTTACTTTCTGGGTGTCGGACCCGTGCACAATTTCGGTAGCGCCAAAGCTCAGAAAAACCCTGTCCACGTAGCCGATCAGTTCCGCCACCTCATCTCTGGGGATGTATTCATCGAGCCACCCGCCAAACTCCGTTGTAAGAGTGAATTTGCCGTCGCTGAAAGCTCCGGCCCCTCCCCAGCCGTTTACAATGGAACAGGGGTCGCAACGCAGGCACCTGACTTTTTTCTCTTTGGACGGGCAAATCCTACCGTCGATGTCCTTGCCCTTCTCCAAAATCAGCACTGAAAGGCCGGGCGCTTTATCCACCAGCTCCAGGGCGGTAAATATGCCTGCCGGGCCGGCTCCAACGATAATCACATCGTATTTTCTCCCGGGCATATTATCCCTCACTTTCAAAAAAATCGGCCGTGTTCATTTCGCTTAAGCTTCCAGACTTAGTATAAATAATCCTTTATAGTCTATGTAAAAAGCGGTTTTGACAACACAAAATATAATATCAAAGTGGGTCATCAAAGTCAATACATTTTCCGAATATTAATATAATCAACGGCTATATTATTTTGTTCTTAACGAATAATATAATTTGATATGGGATTATATATACGGATTTCCGGCGTGACTTTCCAATCAACGGTCTTTAAAAGCACCGATAAAAACCGTGTATCAAGCGCATATCAAAATGGTTGAGAAAAAAGAAGAAAGTGCCGGGGAAGAATATTGAAGAGTAAATTTTGAAATACTACATAATAACGAGACTTGGGTCACATCGTAGAGGAGGGAAATCGAATGGCAAAAGCCCCGGCGGCTCCGCTGGATCCAAAACAGTTTTCCATCAAACCCGGCGATCTGGGATACGACACGGAAACGGCGGCGGAAGTGGTCCCGGCGGTTATGAGGGTAGCCGAAAGGACCGCCATAGCCCGCGACACCCACGGCACGCTGAGATCCAATTTGAACATATGCCCCGGTGAATAAAAAATGCATATTTTACACGCAAAATGACATGCCGCCGCGCATGTCATTTTGTCCGCCCTGAATCCGCTTATTTCCCGGTAATATGGACGGAATTTGCCACAATTTTTGAAATGAGCATCACCAGCAGCGGATATATTACAACTATCAACACCCGGCGCACCGTCTGGATAACCACCACCGCCGGGTGGTTCACATCGTAGGACTGGGAAAGCACTATCATTTCCTGCATGCCTCCCGGCACGCTTCCAAAGAGGGAAGTGTAGAGCTCGATTCCCGTAACCCTGCTGACCAAAAACCCCGTTAATACCCCGAACACGGCCAGCAGCACCACCACCATCAGAGAAGGAATAATATAATCCTTCAACCCCGCCGCCACCTCTCGCGTGATGGACAGACCCAAAACGCCTCCGATTACTATCTGGGCAAGAGTGTTGAAGGTTTCCGGAATTTCCGTTTTAACCCCGAGAAGATTGGCGGCCCCCACAAAGGTCATGGCTCCAAGCAGCGCGCCGGCCGGTATTCTGAGTCGATTTCCCAGATAGCCGCCGGCGAGAGTCAGGGCAATGGTTAATATTATTCGATTCATACCTGCATCTCCCTCTCAAACATATAATGTCCATGTATGTCTATTTGCTCCGGGGAAAACTTTCAATCCAGATGGAACTGGATGTGAAATAAAAATATCAATTTTAGGATAACACAAAGAATAAAGAGGGGCAATATAATTACCCCCCTTGCGGTAAAAACGCCATTGTATGGTTCTGCTCCGGAGCAGCAGGTGTAAATTTGCTTTCCGCCTTAAAAAGCCGCTGTTGCTGCAACCGGCGGCAGATCGGCGGAACTACCCCATATTTTCAACAACCGCGGATGCAAATTCGGATGTTCTGACCTCCCATGCGCCTTCCATCAGGCGGGCAAGATCGCAAGTGACCGTTTTTCTCATTATGGTCTCTTCCAGGGCCGATCTTATGAGGTCTGCCGCCTCCTTCCATGCCATGTACTCCAGCATCATGACAGCCGAAAGAATCAGGGAGCCGGGGTTTACTTTATCAAGCCCGGCGTACTTGGGCGCCGTCCCGTGGGTGGCCTCAAAAAGGGCGATATAATCCCCTATGTTGCCCCCCGGCGCCATGCCCAGGCCTCCCACCTGGGCCGCAGCCGCATCGGAGAGGTAGTCGCCGTTGAGGTTGGGCGTCACTATCACATCGTATTCATCAGGCCTGAGGAGCAGCTGCTGGAACATGTTGTCGGCTATGCGGTCGTTTACAAGGATCTTGCCTTCAGTCACTTTCCCGCCGCATGCAAGCTCTTCCTCCGTAACAATGGTTTCACCGAATTCTTTTCTTGCAAGCTCGTAGCACCAGTTTTTGAAGCTCCCTTCGGTGTACTTCATAATATTCCCCTTGTGGACTATCGTTACAGACCTCCGGCCGTTTTCCAAGGCATATTTCAGTGCCTTCCTCATAATGCGTTCGGAGGCCGCTCTGCTTATATATTTCACGCCGATGCCCGCATCGCCGGGAATCCGGCAGCACATTTCATTGTTTAAAAACTCCCTCACCTTTTCCGCCTTTTCGCTCCCTGTTTCCCACTCGATGCCGGCGTAAAGGTCCTCGGTGTTTTCCCTGAAAATGACCAGGTCTACCCATTCCGGGTGAACCACAGGGCTGGGCACACCCTTAATCCATTTCACCGGGCGCACGCACGCGTAAAGGTCCAGCTCCTGCCGCAGAGTCACGTTGAGGCTCCTGATTCCTCCCCCCACCGGGGTGGTCAGGGGACCCTTGATGGCCACTATGTGTTCTCTTATGGCTTCAAGGGTTTCGCCCGGCAGCCAGCTTCCGGTCAATCGGAAGGCCTTTTCCCCGGCCAGGATCTCCTTCCATTCAATTTTCCTGCTCCCTTTATAGGCCTTTTCCACCGCGGCGTCTACCACTTTTCTTGTGGCCCTCCATATGTCAGGGCCGGTGCCGTCCCCCTCGATAAAGGGGATTATGGGATTGTCGGGCACCGCAAGTTTTCCATTTTTTATCGTTATTTTTTCCGGCATACGTTTCACCGTCCTTTTTTAATACAGGGTATGATGGTTTACATCATAATCTCTTTCTCGATGCGACTTACTTAAAAAACCGGCAAACAAAATTTTACTTCGTTAAAATTGCTTGTATTGAATATAGTATACTTTCACCGCTTCAAGCGTATTGAGGTCGTTCAGCGGTATTTAGGGCTATACATTACTTCTCCATATCCCAGCGCCTACCCGCCAGGTTCAGCAACCCTCCCGCCAGGATTATATCTATCTGGCGGCCCGAGAGGTTGTGCTTCACTTTGTAAACTTTGCCGGTGGTGAGGTTTTTAACCTCCAAGCAGTCAGAAAGCAGGCCCTCCCGGGCGTTCTCAATGGCAAGCTCGTCACCTTCACCATCGCCGGGCCCTTTTATGTCGTCGTAGTCTCTTTCCTCCGCAAAAACAAGGGGCAGTATTCCGAAATTGATTAGATTCTGACGGTGTATCCTTGCAAAGGATTTGGCTATGACCGCTTTTACGCCCAGGTACATCGGCGCCAGTGCGGCATGTTCGCGGCTGGAACCCTGCCCGTAATTGGAGCCGCCCACGATAAACCCGCCGCCGGCTTTTCTGGCCCTTTCGGGGAAGGTGGGGTCCACCGCCTCAAAACAGTGTTCCGATATGGCCGGGATGTTTGAACGAAGGGGGAGGATTTTGGCTCCGGCGGGCATGATGTGGTCCGTGGTGATGTTATCCCCAACTTTGAGCAGCACCCGGCCCCTTATAACGTCCGGCAGGGGGCTCATCCCTGGCAGGGGCTTTATATTGGGGCCTCTTATTATTTCCACCCGGCTTCCATCTTCGGGTGGCGGAATTATCATGCGGTCGTCGGCATCGAATTTTTCTGGCGTTTCAACAAGTATGACCTCTCCCAGGGTCCGGGGGTCGGTTATAACGCCGGCAATGGCCGATGCCGCGGCGGTCTCGCAGCTGGTCAGGTAAACTTTAGCGTCTTTTGTGCCGCTCCTGCCTTCGAAATTCCTGTTGGAGGTCCGAAGGGAAACTCCGGCGGAAGGCGGCGCCTGGCCCACCCCCACACACGGCCCGCATGCGCATTCCAGTATCCTTGCACCGGCGGCCACCAGGTCCGCGAGGAAGCCGTTTTTCGCAAGCATGTACAGCACCTGTTTGGAACCGGGTGCTATCACCAGGCTTACATTTGGAGCTACGGTCTTCCCCTTTAATATTTTCGAAACCCGGACAAGATCCGCGTAAGAAGAATTGGTACAGCTGCCTATAAACACCTGGTCCACCTTCAGCCCGGCCACATCCGAAACCCTTACCACGTTATCCGGGCTGTGGGGCAGTGCGATAAGGGGCTCCAGTCGCTCGAGGTCAATGTCTATCATCTCGTCGTATTCGGCATCGGCGTCGGCGGTTAGGTGCACATAATCCCCGCCCCGGCCCTGGGCCTCCAGAAATCTTTTGGTAATATCATCGCTGGGGAATATTGATGACGTGGCGCCCAGTTCCGCACCCATGTTGGCTATGGTGGCACGTTCAGGGACTGAGAGGTTTCTTACTCCATCGCCGCCGTATTCCATGACTTTACCCACCCCGCCTTTTACCGTAAGGCGCCTCAGTACTTCGAGTATGATATCTTTGGCAGATACCCAGGGCGGAAGGCTCCCATGGAGCCGGATATTCACCACCCGGGGCATGGCAAGGTAAAACGGCCGGCCCGCCATGGCCATGGCCACGTCAAGCCCTCCGGCCCCGATGGCCAGCATGCCGAGACCTCCGGCGGTGGGGGTGTGGCTGTCGGAACCCAGCAGGGTCTTACCGGGCACCCCGAACCTCTCCAGGTGCACCTGGTGGCATATGCCGTTTCCGGGCCGGGAAAAATACACGCCGAATTTGGCCGCAGCGCTCTGGAGGAAGCGGTGGTCGTCGGCGTTTTCAAAGCCGGTCTGCAGGGTGTTGTGATCCACGTAGCTTACAGAAAGTTCTGTTTTAACCCGCGGGATGCCCATGGCCTCAAATTCCAGGTATGCCATGGTACCGGTGGCGTCCTGAGTCAAAGTCTGGTCTATCTTTATGGCGATTTCCTCGCCCGGTACCATGTTCCCCTCCACCAGATGTTTGGAAATAATCTTTCGTGTGAGATTCATTTTCCTGCCCTCCTTCAAGTTTGTGCGGAATTTTTACCGCATTTGTAGAAAGGCTGCTGTAAAAAATAATTGTATTATAGTATTTTTGTATACTGGTATTATACTATTATCCATTAAAAAAATCTACATAATGCTAGATTTTTATATATTCTGTAAATTTGAATTCTGCAAAAATATCTGTCCCGTTCGTTTCCTCAAACTTGATATATGCGGCGGGGCGGGGAAACCCCCTCACCCCGCGCCGAATGTATCATGTCATCTGTCCAAAGTTTCTTGCGGACCCAATAAATTTTGGGGCCGACCCTGAAATCGACCGATTTTGTTTCAATCCACCACATTTCTTATGACATCTATGATGGAACCGTCCCTGTACTCCACTATGCCTACTACCTTGTCACCCGATTCTACAGGGTCGGGTTTGCCGGTTATCTTTTCGGCTTTTTGTTTTAGTTCTTCTATGGAGCATACCGGAAGATTTGCATCTTTTAATCTCAGCTCCAGGTCTTTTTTCCTCGGGTTTACGGCTATGCCCCTTTCGGTGACTACAACGTCTATACTGCTGCCGGGGGTGATGACGGTCTTTACTTTGTCTACTACAATGGGCAGCCTGCCTCTTGCCAGGGGGGTGGTGATGATGGTGAGCTTTGCTCCATAGGCCGCATCCGAGTGGCCTCCGGAAGCCCCCATGATGATGCCGTCGGAGCCTGTGATGACGTTGACATTGAAGTCGGTGTCTATTTCCAGTGCGCTCAATATTACTATGTCCAGGTTGTTGACGGCGCAGCCTTTGTTATAGGCATTGGCGTAGTAAGAGGCGTCCATTTCTATATGGTTTTTATTGTTTCTCAAGGATTCCACTGCCTGCAGGTCAAAGCACTGGACGTCCAGCAACTTTTCTACTAATCCTTCTTCCAGCATTTTTGCATAGGGGCCTGAGATTCCTCCAATTCCGAAGCTGGCCTTTATATTTCTTTCTTTCATGGCATCCTTCAGCTGTCTTATGACGGCAAGGGACGCCCCTCCGGAACCCATCTGCATGGAAAAGCCGTCTTCAAAAAGGCCCGAGTTCAGGATGACCTTACTTGCCAACTCGGCTATCAAAAGTTCTCTGGGACTTCTGGTAAATCTTACGGCGCCTGCCATAATGCCTTCGGGGTCTCCTATGGAGTCCACGCATACCACGTAATCTACAAGTGTGGATGGTATGCTTATGGGCGCAATGGGGTATTTTTTTAAGTTGTCGGTAATGGCTATCACTGTGTCGGCAAATCTTGCATCCACCATGGCATAGCCAATGGAGCCGAAGGCCGAAGGGCCGTCCACTCCGTTCAGGTTGCCGGCGCTGTCGGCACAGGGGGCCGCTATAAAGGCCACGTCTATGTGGAGCTCTCCCGATTCTATGGCCCTCGGCCTTCCTCCGTGGGACCTTATTATAACGGGTTTTTTGAGGAGCCCCCTTGATATTTCTTCGCCAAGTTTTCCCCGGAGGCCGCTGGTTTCTATGGAAGTTATTACTCCTTTTTTGATGTAATCGATTAAAAAGTCATGGCACTTGTTAAGGGAACTGGGGGCGAGTTTTAAGTCTTTTATGCCCAGTTCATCTATGGCGGCAAGGACCATGTTTACTACACGGTCTCCCTCTCTTAAATGGTGGTGGAAGGATATGGTCATGCCGTCTTTCAGGCCGCTCTGTTTTATGGCTTCTTTTATGGTAGGAAGGACTTTGTTTTCATGGGGCCTGGAAAGTTTTATGGTATGTCCCGCGGCCCTCCCGGAGGGTTGCAGCATTTCTCCCCTATACGGTACACCCAGACTCTCGGGGATTTCCCGCCCTATGGCGTTCAGCATACCGCCACCTCCTCTACAAGGCCTAGCGTCTTGGCAAGTTCCAGGACTCTCTGGGCTTTTTCTACTATGGGCTTATCGATCATTTTTCCGTTTAAGGATATTACCCCCGACCCTTTTTTCCTGGCTTCTTCTATGGCTCCGGTTATTTTTATGGCTTCTTCGATTTCTTCCTGGGTGGGTTTAAAAACATCGTGGACTATTGGTATCTGCCTCGGGTTTATAACGGATTTTCCGGTGAAGCCCATGGCTTTTGCTCTTTCTGTTTCCATTCTCAAGCCTTCCTCGTCGTCTACGTTGGAAAATACGGAGTCTATGACGTCCACCTTGGCGGCTTTGGCCGCCAGAACCAGCTCCCCTCTTGCTACCAGGAGTTCGTTTCCCTCTCTGGTCCTTTTTACTCCTAAATCGGCGGTGAAGTCTTCTCCTCCTATGGCTATAGCCGCCATCCGCGGGCTGGCGGTGGCGATATCATAGGCGTTTTTGAGGCCTTTTGCACTTTCTATGGATACCATTATTTTGGTGTTGCCTACTTTTATGCCTGACCTTTCCTCTATCATACTTATTTCTTCATCCAGTCTCTTTATCTGTTCTTTTGTTTCTGCCTTGGGCAGTCTTATCATGTCGGGCTTTTCCGGGATTATTTTTTTGATGTCTTCCTGCCAGTAGGGTGTGTCCATGCCGTTTATCCTTACGGCGACTTCCGTATTGCCAAAATCGAGGTATCTCAGGGCGTATTTTACCAAATATCTTGCGGCGTCTTTTTCGGAAAGGGAGACGGAGTCTTCTAAATCCAAAAGTATTGTGTCGGCTCCGTATATCATGCAGTCTGCCATCATATTGGGGTTATTTCCCGGCACATAGAGCAGCGTCCTCCGAAGTTTCACCTTGCTCACCCCCTGCTCTTTCGATGGCAGCCTCCAGTCTTGCCCGGATGGTAAAGTCTAACGCTTTTTTATCCATCACTTTAACTCTTACATCTTTTATGCCGTATTCATTCAGAATTTCCAATATCGTCTCTTTTATGTGCCTTCCAAATTGTTTTTTGATGGGGCTTTCTATTTCTATCTTTATGCCCTCTCCTTTATTTAGCGGTTCCAGTTCGATGATGCAATCGTTTTTTTCCTCTGTTCCCGCTTTGCTTGGTATCATCCCATGTCACCCTCTAAAAATATTTGTTTATACCGGCCACAGGATTTTTTTATACCGGATCTTTTGGCTAAATTAAGAGTCATTGCAGGCATCTGAATAATTTACCGTATCCTGCAGCCGTAAGTTTAATATACAAGTTTAGCAAGCTTTATATAAGTTTATTGAGTCACATATATTTAGATATCTTCATATTATGCCTTTACGGCTCTTTTACCTCTTTGTTTAAACCAATCCGAAATGAAAGGATACATTGAACCACCCTGCACTGGAGTGCAGGGAATTATTTGCGACTGAAAGTCGCTATTCAGGCTAAAGCCAGCTTAAG
>NZ_JBJYKD010000033.1:0-30974 GCF_049310025.1 Thermorhabdus hydrogeniformans
CCATTAACAATAAAACAGGAGAGGTAATAATTACCACTCCCAGACAGGAAAAGAAAGTTACTATTGATTTTAGCGAAACTGATAAGCAAGCGCAGGAACAGGAAGAACTATTGACTTTTGCAATGCACGGAGGTGGCAAGATTGCAACACGTCAGCTATTTGATAAGCTCCATATTACCGTTCACGTATACCATGACCGAGTAGAGGTGAGAGGGTTAATACCAGTCGGGAATATCAATATTAGTTCGTTTCAATTCCTAATAGGTAGGCTAAAAACGAAAATACCCATTTTGCGGGCAGAATGTATACTTTTATGTTTCAATTCCTAATAGGTAGGCTAAAAACATATACTGTATATATTCAATATACACACTATTTTCTTAGTTTCAATTCCTAATAGGTAGGCTAAAAACCGAAGAAGCTCAACTAAAAAACCCGCCAGCAACGGGTTTCAATTCCTAATAGGTAGGCTAAAAACTGAAACTGCCGGAAGACTTTTCGGCAGATGAACAATGATGTTTCAATTCCTAATAGGTAGGCTAAAAACTCAATGAATGGCTTAGGTACGGCAAAACAGGCAGCAAGGTTTCAATTCCTAATAGGTAGGCTAAAAACTTTGAAGAGCTAGGAGAAATGACATTTGGCGAGTTTGGTTTCAATTCCTAATAGGTAGGCTAAAAACGGCGGCGTATAGGGCGGCCGCACGGTGGGAACGTGGTTTCAATTCCTAATAGGTAGGCTAAAAACCTGCATCTGGTAACCTGTCTCGTTTGATTGACTTCCGTTTCAATTCCTAATAGGTAGGCTAAAAACAAATGCTATCTATGCGGTGGTAAAATGCACCGAGAGAGAAGTTTCAATTCCTAATAGGTAGGCTAAAAACAGGGATATAAACCTTCAAAATCAAGAACGCAAAGAAAGTTTCAATTCCTAATAGGTAGGCTAAAAACTTACTAACGGGGTAAGCGCCCTGGCTGGCATGTTCAGGTTTCAATTCCTAATAGGTAGGCTAAAAACAGGGTAAAGCCAGAAGTTACTACAGCAGCGTTAACCTGTTTCAATTCCTAATAGGTAGGCTAAAAACCCGTAAAATTCCACAAAAATTAAAGATCGGCAGAGAAAAATCATATATCGAATTTAAGTAATATCATTCGATGAAATTTTAAAAAATCCTCCTTTTGCGGCGCAAATTTTGATTGTGAGTCTTTTTTGCCTTTGTCGTCGACCCCCGGGGTTTTTTGCACTACTGAGGGTCGACGACAAGTTTATTCATCACATGGAATAAAATACCGTAACAAAGCTATCCTTCGGCGCGCATAACATTAATCTATCAACTTGAGTGCCAGCTGCAGGCCGCAAAAGAATATAAAAACTTCGGCGCACATAACATTAACGCGCATAACATTAATCTATCAGCTCATCCAGGTTTATTTTTTCGCCGGATTTTATGCCCTGAACGATCATGCGGCTCAATGGGGTTTCAATTTCCTGCTGGATGAGCCTCTTCAGTGGCCTTGCCCCATAGGAAGGGTCATATCCTTTTTCGGAAAGATGATTTAAAGTCCTGTCGGACCAGGTAAGTTCCAAGCCGGCAAAATCCTTTACCCTTTGGGCGAATTTCTCGAGAAGCATTTGGGAGATTTGTTTCATATGAGATTTATCCAGCGGATGAAATACTATGATTTCATCCACCCGGTTTAAAAACTCGGGTTTGAATTGACGCCTCAGGAGATTTAGTACTCGTTCTTTAACCATGGAAAAATCTTGGCCGCCTTCTGACTGAAATTCCAGGATTTCCTGGCTTCCCAGGTTGGAGGTCATGATGATGACGGTATTCTTAAAGTCCACGGTTCGCCCCTTGCCGTCGGTGAGCCTGCCGTCGTCGAGAATCTGCAGCAAAACGTTGAACACATCGCTGTGAGCTTTTTCTATTTCATCCAGAAGAATGACCGAATAGGGATGGCTCCTGACCGCCTCAGTCAGCTGGCCGCCCTCCTCGTAACCCACATATCCGGGGGGCGCTCCTATGAGCCTTGAAACCGAATGCTTTTCCATATACTCGGACATATCGATCCTTATGATGTTGCGCTCATCGTCGAACAGGGCTTCTGCAAGAGATTTGGCCAGTTCTGTTTTGCCCACTCCCGTGGGCCCGAGAAAGATAAAGCTACCCACCGGCCTTTCAGGGTCTTTTATGCCGGCCCGGGCGCGGAGCACGGCGTCGGCCACGGCTTTAACAGCCTCTTCCTGGCCCACCACCCGCCTGTGGAGGATATCCTCCAGATGCAGCAGCTTTTGTTTTTCTCCTTCCATAATGCGGTTCAGAGGAATACCGGTCCACTGGCTTACAACCCGGGCTATTTCTTCTTCATCCACCTCTTCTTTCAGGAGAGCGTCTTTTGCATGTTCCTTCATCATGGCATTTTCTTCCTCGCTCAACCTTCTTTCCAGTTCGTTCAACCTGCCGAATTTCAGTTCCGCCACTTTGTTCAAATCGTATTCCCGTTCGGCTCTTTCAATCTGGATTTTAACTTCATCAATCTGTTTTTTAAGGTCGTGAATCCTGGTAATCCGGTCTTTTTCCTGTTTCCAGCGTTCTTTCATGCTGTCGGCTTTGACGTTTAACCGGGCAAGCTGGTTTTTAATTTTTTCAAGCCGTTCCATAGACTGGGGGTCATTTTCCTTCTTTAAGGCCGCTTCCTCTATCTGGAGCTGGGTAATTTTTCGCAGGATTTCATCCAGTTCCGCAGGCATGCTGTCTATTTCCGTCCGGAGGCGCGCCGCCGCTTCATCCATCAGGTCTATAGCCTTGTCCGGCAGGAATCTATCAGGGATGTATCTGTCGGAAAGCACCGCAGCGGCGATGATGGCGCTGTCTTTGATTCTGACCCCGTGATAAACCTCGTATTTTTCTTTAATACCCCTCAGTATGGAAATGGTGTCTTCCACAGAAGGCGGCTCCACCAGCACCGGCTGGAAACGGCGCTCCAGAGCCTTGTCTTTTTCGATGTATTTTCGATATTCCTCTATGGTGGTGGCCCCTATGGCCCGGAGTTCACCCCGGGCCAGCATGGGCTTCAGGAGATTGCCGGCGTCCAGCGCACCCTCCGCAGCGCCGGCTCCCACTACGGTGTGAAGCTCGTCGATGAACAATATGATCCGGCCGTCGGAGTTCTGGACTTCTTTCAACACAGCTTTCAGCCTTTCCTCGAATTCTCCCCTGAACTTGGCGCCGGCGATGAGGGCCCCCATGTCCAGCGCTATTATTTTCTTATCCTTCAAACCCTCGGGCACATCTTTGGATACTATGCGCCGGGCCAGACCCTCCACGATGGCCGTCTTCCCCACTCCGGCCTCGCCGATGATAACAGGATTGTTCTTGGTGCGCCTGGAAAGAATTTCAATGACTCTTCTTATTTCTTCATCCCGGCCGATGACCGGGTCCAGCTTTCCCTCCCGGGCGAGCCTTGTTAAGTCTCTGCCGTACCGGTTGAGGGCGTCGTAAGTGGCCTCGGGGTTTTCGCTGGTGACCTGCTGGCTGCCCCGGATCTTTTTCAAAGCGTCGAGAATCCTGTTTCGGTCCAGCCCAAAATTTTTGAAAACATCTTTTATGTCTCCGTCTCCCTCTTCCAGAAGAGATAAGAGAAGGTGCTCCACACTGACGTATTCGTCCTTCATCTGGGCTGCTTCTTTTTCCGCGCGGACCAACACCCGTAAAAGGCCTGAGCTCATGGCCATAGGTCCGTCGTATCCGAGGACGGAAGGAATGCGCCTTACAATATCTTCCGCCGAGGTTTTGAACCTCTCATAATTTACACCGGCCAGAGTCAGAAGCCGGGGGATGAAGCCGTCCTCCTGGCTGAGCAGGGAAAGAAGAAGATGGCGGGGCGTCACCTCCTGGTGATGGCGCTCTACAGCCAGCTTCTGAGCCTCCGCCAGGGCTTCGGCGGATTTTTGCGTTAATTTGTTTATATTCAACTTCCACACCTCTTTTATAAAGTATTTTCACGACATATTAAAACTAAAATACAAATGAGTTTTCATTACTGGTTGTTCTTTGTTAAGCAGGCGGCAGTTTTATATAGCAAAGCTTATTTTAAAAACGCTTAATATTATGATATTACAAAGGTCAGGAAAGGTCAATAAAAACCGCCTCTTTAAATTTTTTATACCTGATTGACGGGTCTTGGAGGGGTGTGGGAATCAAATGAATGCCGGAACAAAAAATTTTATTTTGCAACAAACGGGTATTCTTCATACTTGAAAACTTCCTCTAGAAATGGCATTATGTCATTAGTAGTTGTATTATGTGGTTAGTAGTCGTTATGACGACCCCTTTGCTTTTTTAAGATATACCAAATCAATATAAAATAGAATGAGATTGAGAGGGAGAGGTAGGAAAAGCAGAATTGGCTATAAAGTTTTTTAAATTGAAGAAACATAACCTCCATGATTTTTATTACGGTTTCAAACAGGGAATTCCGATTGCTCTGGGTTATATTCCGGTTTCTTTTACATTCGGGCTTATGGCGGTCGGCGGGGGCATACCTGTATGGATGGCGATTTTTATTTCGCTATCAAACCTCACCTCTGCGGGGCAGTTTGCCGGAACAAAGCTGATTATTGCTGATGCGCCTCTTCTGGAGATTGCTTTAACCACGTTTGTGATTAATATCAGGTATATGCTTATGTCATTATCCCTTTCCCAGAGAATAACCTCTAAAATGCCAATCGTCAAAAGGTGCGTTATGGCCTTTGGCATTACGGATGAGACTTTTACTGTAGCTTCTCTTGAGAAAAGGGAGATTACATTTGCTTATATGATGGGGCTTATTACCTGCCCTTACTGGGGCTGGGGACTGGGCACCGCATTGGGGGCGTTGACGTCTTCCATACTGCCGCAAAGGTTGCAAAGTTCTATGGGTATCGCATTATATGCCATGTTTATCGCACTGATCGTCCCGGCTGCAAAAAAATCAAAAGCGGCTCTGACGGTTTCTGCAATTGCAATCAGCATAAGCTCATTTTTTACATGGATGCCGTATATGGCCGAAGTTTCAGAAGGATGGAGCATTATAATCGCCACAATCGTCGCATCGTGCGCGGGTGCGCTGCTTTTTCCGGTGGAGGAAGATGAATATGAATATGAATATGAATAAAATTTTGACGGCGGTACTTCTAATGGCTGTTGTAACATATATACCGAGGGTGCTTCCCGTAGCGATTTTTAAGAATAAGCTGAGATCAAGGTTTATCCGTTCTTTCCTGTATTATGTGCCGTTTGCTGTGCTTGGGGCCATGACTTTCCCGGGTATTTTGTATTCCACCGGGCATTTATCCTCTTCGGTTATTGGCATGGCAGCTGCGCTTATTCTGGCTTATTTTGAAAAGGGACTGATGAAAGTGGCCATAGGAGCCATTTTGGCGGTGTACCTGTGGCAACTGTGGTTATAGAAAGCGGAGCTGAAACATAGATAAAAGATGCGAAAACCGGGCGCTTCTGTTTCTGATGCGGTTCAGGATGGGGTCGGCTCTGAAAATGTCGTTCCGGTTCATGGCTTCTTTCACTTCTCTATAAAGATTTCGTCTTCATAGTAGCCGGATTGCCGTTAAAGCCGAAGCCTCCCGCATTACCCTCCATGATCATGCGGTAGGCTTCGTTTATTTTCCGCATTTTCTGTTCCGCCGGGTGCCTCAAAGGATTATCGGCCTGGTCGGGGCAGCTTATAAAAAAATCGCTTCAAAAAAATTTTTCTTTTTCTGCAGGAATTTATGAAAAAATGTAGAATAGAAATACTAAAAAGAGTTAAAAATTAACTACTATAAAAGTATAGGAGGTGAAAAATTACCACGTTGAATATTTTTACTGAAATAAGGACTAAATACAATATTCTGTCTCCAACGCAGAAAAAAATTGCAGATGTAATATTGAATAACAGTGACAAGGTTATTTTGATGTCCATAAGTGACCTGGCAGAAAGGTGCGGCACGAGCGAGACTACAATAATGAGGTTTTTAAGAAAACTTGGTTTTGATTCATATCAGGTCTTTCGTGTGAAGGTGGCGCAGGACATATCGGATAAAACCCCTCAGGCTATTTATGAAGACATTTCGCCGGATGATTCTACCGAACAGGTAAAGCAGAAAGTAGTACAATCTACTATAGATTCTATAAAAGACCTTAACAGGATGCTGGACAACAACTCAATAAAGAGGATAATAGACCTGTTTATGAAATCAGACAGAATATTTTTCTTTGGTGTAGGAGCGTCCAGTGCTATAGCCCTGGATGCGTTCCACAAATTTTCGAGATTGGGTTTAAAGGCATCTTTTTGCAGCGATTCCCACATCATGAGCATACTGAGTGCCCATACCGCAACCACCGACCTTATGGTTGCCGTTTCGCATTCGGGAGAGAGCAGAGAGATTCTTGACGCGGTAAAACTTGCCAGGGCGAATGGAACTAAGGTTGTGGCCATCACCAGTTATCCCAATTCCACCCTGACCAGGCTTTCCGATGAAGTATTACTAAGTTCCACAAATGAGACCAGATACCGCTCTGATGCTATGGTTTCTAGGATAATACAGCTCGTCATCATAGACATACTGTATGTCGCTCTGGTTTTGAAGCTGGGGCCGGAAGCCATAGATAAGGTGAATAAATCAAGACTGGCTGTTGCAGAGAAAAAGGTATAAAAAGTATGCGGGAGGGATTAATATTATGACATTGAAAGTTAAAGCACTATTAATTGGCGATGCCATGATTCCGGGTGGAGATTTTGAAGCGGCGGCAAAAAAACACCTTTCAGAGTATATAGAAGAAGTTCTGGTGGGCGACTGGGAAGATAACTGGGATGAGCTTCAAAGAAGGCGGTTAATTGTAGAAAAAAACGGCCCCGAGGTTGAAGAAGTGGTGCCGCTGATAAAAGAGAGGGGCCGCGATGTGTCTATGCTGTTTGGACTATTCGTGCCCATTTCAAAAGAGGCCTTTGACTGCATGCCGAAGCTGAAGATCGTAGGCGTTTCCCGTGCGGGGCTTGAAAATGTTAACATTCAGGAAGCCACAAAACGCGGGGTACTGGTGTTCAACGTGGAGGGGAGAAACGCCGAGGCGGTTTCGGATTTTGCCATAGGCATGATGCTTGCCGAATGCAGAAACATTGCCAGGGCGCATTACTCCATAAAGAGCGGGAAATGGCGTAAAGAATTTTCCAACTCCAACTGGATACCTGAACTTAAGGGGAAAACCGTGGGGATTGTAGGGTTCGGATATATCGGCCGACTGGTTGCTCGTAAGCTTTCGGGATTTGAGGTTGAAAGGCTGGTTTACGATCCCCATGTAAAAAGAGAAGAGATCATTGAAAGCGGCTGTACTCCGGTTGACAAAGAAACCCTGTTTAGCAAGAGCGACTTTATTACACTTCATGCCCGCTTGACCGAAGACAGCAAAAATCTGGTTGGAGAAAGGGAAATATCTCTTATGAAGTCTACGGCCTATATCATAAATACCGCCCGGGCGGGTCTCATTGACCAGAATGCGCTTTTAAACGCATTGAAATCAAAGAAGATTGCCGGCGCAGCGCTTGATGTATTCTGGGAAGAGCCCATCCCCGAAAACAGCGAACTGCTTGCACTGGACAATGTCACTCTTACAAGCCACCTGGCGGGCACAACCAAAGAAGCCCTCACAAGGTCTCCTGAACTTTTAATGGAAGATGTCAGGAAATTTTTGAAAGGCCGGGAGGCCAGGTTCATAGTCAACCCCGAAGTCCTCCGGAATGAAGATTTTAAAAAGTGGTTGGAAGAGGTAAGAAAATGCTCGTAAATCTGAAACCGGTTCTAACTGAAGCAAAAATGAATAAATATGCCGTGGGGGCATTTAACGTTTACAATTATGAGACGATAAAAGGAGTTGTGGAATCCGTCAGGGAACTGAAGATACCGGCTGTTATTGCTTTTGGGGAACGTTATATAGAGAACATGCAATTCAAAGAGGTTTTTGCATTGGTAGACACAATGATAAAAGACTTGGAGATCCCCGTGGTACTGCATCTTGATCACTGTAAATCCTTTGAAAATATTATTAGGGCAATCAGAGCGGGATTTACGTCGGTTATGTTTGACGGTTCAGAATTGCCCTTTGAAGAGAATGTTAAAAGGACTGAAAAAATAGTTGCTGTTGCCCGTGCGGCAGGCGTCAGTGTTGAGGCGGAACTGGGTTCCATTGCAGCGGGAAGGGGCTCCAGCGAAGAAGGATATCGGGAGATTTACACCGATCCGGCACAAGCGGAAGAGTTTGTAGAAAGCACCGGCGTAGACGCATTAGCCGTATCTATCGGAACGGTTCATGGCATTTATAAAGGAGAACCCAGAATAAATATGGATGTTTTAAAAGAAGTCGCATCAAGGGTGGATATTCCGCTGGTTCTGCACGGAGGCTCCGGAACTCCCGAGGGTATCATAAAAGAATGCATAAAAAACGGTATCTGCAAGATAAATGTGAATACCGAAATATCGCTTTATACACTGAAGAAGATAAAGGAGATGCTTGCCGACGAAGGCGATTGTCATCTTTCCCGCGTTTCATTAAAAGAAGTGGAGTACATAAAGGATGTGGTGAAAAAATATATGCTGCTTTTTTACAACGCATAGCGGCTGTGGCGCTTTAATCCCGGGTTCTAAAAATCCGGGACTTGCCTTAATAATTCTGAAAATAAAGGGAGGTGCAAAATCCAAGTATAGTTTAATTAATAAATATTGTCAAAAAAATAACATTATGAGGGAGGGGTTTGAATGGTCACCGGTCCAGTGCTGCTTGTGATATTTTCTATCGCTATAATATTTGTGCTTGTATCCATTATAAAATTTCGACTCAATCCATTTTTGGCTTTACTTTTAACGGCTTTGCTTACAGCATTCCTTACAGGAATGCCGATCGCCAAAATACCGTCTGTTATGGCCGAAGGTTTCGGTTCTACACTTAAAGGGATCGGCATAGTAATAGGGCTCGGCATAATTCTAGGGCATATTTTAGCTGAGGCGGGAGCTACCGAACAAATTGCCAACAGCCTGTTAAGAGTAGTCGGTGTGAAAAATTCTCCTCTGGCGATAAATATTACGGGCTTTCTTGTTTCCATCCCCGTCTTTTTTGATGCTGCTTTTGTGATTTTGATATCGCTGATTAAACAGATTTCGAAAAAGACAGAAACATCTTTAATAACTTTTGTTACCGCTCTGGCGGTGGGCCTGATAGTAACCCATGCTGTGGTCATACCGACTCCCGGCCCTGTTACGGTAGCCAGCAATATGGGAGTAAATATGGGTATATTTACACTGTATGCCATTATAGTATCTATACCTGCGTCACTTGTGGGCGGCTGGCTATACGGTCTTTACCTGGGCAAAAAGTATCCATATGTAAAAGAAGAGGTCGAACAGGAACTTGCATATCAAGATGAAGGTGCTGTAAAGAATATGAAAAGACCGTCCGGGGCCCTTTCGCTGTTTGTCCTTTTGCTGCCTATAATCATGATTCTTCTGGGCACGATCATGTCAATTGCTCTTCCTAAAGATTCCGCTGCATCGGCTTTCTTTTCGTTCATTGGCGATAAGAACATAGCGCTTTTAATTGGAGTTTTTGTAGGAATTTTTGCCATGAAACCGTATTTGACCGAGCCTTTGGAAAACATAATAGCAAAAGCCGCGGCATCGGCGGGCATGATATTGCTGATCACCGGCGCAGGAGGATCGCTTGGTAATATTATAAACAACAGTGGCATTGGAAAGTACATTGTGGATACATTATCAAATATGCATATTTCAGTAATATTCCTTGCCTTCATATTGAGTCAGGTATTGAGGGCGGCGCAGGGCTCCACCACAGTAGCGCTGGTTACAACATCTTCTATCCTGGGACCGATAGTTGGGCAGCTGGGTGTTTCACCTGTGCTGGTAGGGCTTGCAATCTGTAGCGGCGGAATAGGTTTGTCTCTGCCAAATGACTCGGGATTCTGGGTTGTAAACAGGTTTTCCAATTTCGATGTTAAAAAGACTATGCAGTCATGGACCATAGGGGGTACTATCGCCGGTATCGTGGGATTTATAATGGTCCTGTTACTCAGCCTCCTATCGGGTGTTCTACCGGGGCTTTCTTAAATTGAAATTGAATAAGATGAAAGTATAAAAAAATAAAAATTTAAGGATAAAGCCTGACATCGGAACGGAAAGCTTTTGATGTCAGGCTGAATGTATGTCTTGACGTATCGTTTAATAACACTGGGGGAGGACCATAATATGGACTATATTCTTGCTGTTGATGTCGGAACATCGAGCCTGAGATCCATAGTTTACGACCTCCGGGGGAAGGTTATCTGCATGGCTCAGAAGGAATACCACTCCGAGTTCAAAATACCTTCGTATGTAGAACAGGACCCACGCACCTGGAAAGAGGCTTTAATCATTACCCTGAAAAATGTTTCGGACTTTATAAGACAAAGAAAAATAAAGATTTCCGCCATTTCAGTTACATCACAGAGGGCTTCCGTAATACCGGTAAATGACAGATGCGAGCCCCTGGACAATGCAATAATGTGGCAGGATAAGCGCAGTTTTGATAAGTGCGGTAAAATACAAAGCATGTTGGGTGAGGAAAAGGTATACCGAAAGACCGGCCTTCGTATTGACCCATATTTTTCTTTGCCGAAGATGCTGTGGTTAAAAGAGGAAAGGCCCGACATATTTAATAAGGCTTATAAATTATTGGGTGTCCAGGATTTTATAATTTACCAATTAACAAATCTCTTTGTGACCGACTGGACCCAGGGTTCCAGAACTATGCTGATGAATATAGAGAATTTCAGTTGGGATGAGGAAATATTAAAAGAAACCGGGATAAAAAGTTCAATTTTATGTGAACTGGTTCCTCCGGGAAGCACGGCTGGATATTTGACGGGGGAAATGGCAGGCTTAACCGGTCTTACGGGGGGCGTTCCCGTGATAATATCGGGTGGAGACCAGCAGTGTGCAGCTGTGGCGCTGAATATTCTGCAGCCGGGTCATGCTGAAGCAAATACGGGTACCGGTTCATTTATCATTGCTTATTCGGAAAAACCCGTTTTTGATAGAAAGCGCAGAACTTTATGCAGCGCGGCTGCCGTTCCCGGAAAGTGGGTTTGCGAAGCGGGAATGTTTACGACTGGTGCGATATACAGGTGGTTTAAGGAGCAGTTTTTCGGTGCTGAAAACAAAGATAAAGATCTTTATACCATGCTGAACGAAGAAATTAGAGATACCCCTTTAGGCTCCGGCGGAGTATTAATACTGCCGCATTTTGAAGGTAGTGCGGCACCTTACTGGAATCCCCTGGCGAAAGGCGTAATTTTTAATCTTACTCTGGGCACAAAAAGAGCGGATATAGCAAGAGCGATTCTCGAAGGCATTTGCCTGGAACTGGCGGATAATCTGTCGATTATAGAGGAAAATGTAGGAAGCATTGATGAAATAAGTGTGGCGGGAGGGCTGACAAGGTTTGATTTATTTAATCAGATGCAGGCCGATGCTTTTAATAAGCCCGTGATAAAGTATCAGAACGATGAGGCGTCTTCTTTGGGAGCTTCAATTGTTGCCGCGGTTTCACTGGGATGCTATAAAAACTATGATGAGGCCTTTAAAAATATGTCGCAAAATATTCAGCTGATTTTTGAGCCGGAACCGGACAACACCTTAAAGTTCAAAGAATTGGTTAGAAGAAAGAACCTTTTATATGAGGCGTTAAATAAAAACGGCATATACGATGTATTTAAAAATAATGTCTAAAACTGCGAAACGGTGCAAATTAAAAGTGCGGGCCGGGTCGAAGCTTATGTATTTGATGCAAAAATTCAGCACGGCCGAAATTTGTTAACGCCGAACCTGGGCGTTGAAGAAGATGTGAGAGGATTTTCGAAATGGTTCGCGAATATAGATAAATTGAGCGTCGGCATTCTTTCTGATAAACACATGTACAAACGGGGAAGTGAAATTATGTCTGATGAAAACAACATGGACGTTTCCTGCTACTTGAGGGAATACCGTTTCAGCGACAACGCGAGCCTGTTTGAAGACGAACCCTCCGGCACCAGGGTGGAATATGTCTCCATAAGCGGTCGGGATATACCGAGATACATCAACGAATACTGGACGTCCAGGCAGAGGCAGGCTTCTTCAATACACGAGATTTCATACAGGGCGTGTTTCAAACCGCAGCTGCCCCGTTTTTTTATAAACCTGCTGACCCGGGAGGGGGATACGGTTTACGACCCCTTCAGCGGCAGGGGCACCACGGTGATTGAGGCGGGGCTTATGGGCAGGCAAATCATCGCCAATGATATAAACCCTTTGAGTGAAATCCTGTCAAGGCCGAGGTTTTTTATACCTGACCTCGAACAGGTGGAAAAAAGGCTCTACGAAATACCCATCGACAGAAACGCCAGGGCCGAAATAGACCTTTCTATGTTTTACCATCCGGAGACCGAAGCGGAAATTGTTTCTTTAAGGAATTATCTTCTGGAGAGGAGAGACAGCCGCCTGGAGGACGCCATAGACGGCTGGATACGCATGGTGGCCACAAACCGGCTCACCGGCCATTCCCCGGGTTTTTTTTCGGTCTATACTCTGCCGCCCAATCAGGCGGTGAGCCCCGAAAGGCAGATAAAGATTAATGAGAAGCGCAACCAGAAGCCGGAATACAGGGATACCCGCAGCATTATCATGAAAAAGTCCGCCTCCCTTCTCAGAAATCTAACCGGTCGGCAAAAGCAAAACCTCCACCGGGCCGGCAAAACCGCTTTATTCCTGTGCAACGACGCAAGGCACACTCCGGAAATACGGAGCGAATCGGTTCGGCTTACGGTGACATCGCCGCCTTTTCTGGATGTGGTGCAGTATTCCCGGGACAACTGGTTGAGGTGCTGGTTTAATTCCATCGACGCCGATGAAATATCCGGCAAGATAACCATGTCGAAAACCGTTGAAGAGTGGTCGGTCGTGATGGGGGAAGTCTTTCGGGAGCTTTTCAGGATAACAAAAAAAGGGGGGTGGGTGGCCTTTGAAGTGGGGGAGGTGAAGGGGGGCTCCGTTATGCTTGATGAATACGTGGTTCCCCTGGGGCTGGCGGCGGGCTTTGACTGCGAGGGGATACTCGTAAATCTTCAGGAGTTCACCAAGACGTCCAATATATGGGGAATCGACAACAACACTCACGGCACCAACACCAACCGGATTGTATTATTTAAAAAGCATTAGTGAGTGAAGACCGGTGTGCTTGTAAATATCGCCGCCCCCCTGTGGCCGGCTGACCATTGCCTGCGGCCAGACGTAAATGGCCTGCGGCGGCAGGGCGGCCGGTCTCGGGCGCCTGCTGCACCGGCATTGGGGCCGGTGGTTGGACCTCTTCGGTGGCAAAGCCCCGGGGCCGGTGACGGCCATGCGGATTTTGACCGCCCCATGGTTTCTGCCGGTCCCCGGCGTGCTGCTTCGCCGGCAGGGGCAGTATCTTTTCGGCCACCACCGTCCTGTGGCCGTCGTCGCTTAAGTCCGTCCATCCGTCGACGATGACGGGGGCGCCGGAGGAGAGATACGGCCCGGAGTGCCGAAGCACCCGGGGGAACACCACCACTTCCACCGCACCGCTCAGGTCTTCCAGGCGCACGAACATCATGCGGCCGCCGCTGCAGGTGCGGCCCCGGCGGGGGTCCAGCAGGATTCCGGCAAGGCGCACCCTTTTCTTGCGGCTGATTTCCCCCACCCGGGCGGCGGTATGGGTTCGGATCCGCGCGGCTTCACGCTCCCAGAGTTCCATGGGGTGGGCGGTGATGTAATGGCCCAGGGATTGAAGCTCCTGTTTTACCTTCTGGTCGGGGGAAAAGTCCGGCAAAAACACATCTTTTGCCAGGATTTCCGCGGGGAATTCCTCCGGCAAAAGGCTCAGCTGATCCGGGCTTTCGGCCTTTGACTCCACCAGGGCCGATTTTAACGCAAGAAGCAGGGCGGGGCGGGGGATGCCGAAAGCGTCGAAAGCGCCGGCCAGAATCAGTGACTCTATGGCCTTGCTGTTTACGACCCGCCTGTCCACCCGCCTGCAGAAATTGAAAAAACCCGTAAATGGGCCGCTCTTCCTGACCCTGAGGATTTCCTCGATGCCGCGGGCACCCAGATTTTTCACCAGGGCAAAGCCCGTCCTTATAGCGCCGCTTTTTTCTTCGCCCTTATTAAAATCCGGTAATTTTTCCTGCAAATTCCCGGATTTTATCGGTCCGGGTTCCTCGGGGGTAAATCCCACCCCGCTCCTGTTGATGTCGGGCAGGAGGAGTTTTATACCCCGCCGCCGTGCCTCGGCAAGATAAAGTTGCAGGCGTGAAGGCGTGTCCATGTACAGGCTGAGCAGGGCCGAAAAATACTCCAGGGGGAAATGCTCTTTTAGATAGACGGTCCTGTAAGCCGTAATGGCGTAGGATACGCTGTGGGACTTATTGAACCCGTAATCCCCGAAGGCCTCCAGTGTGGAAAAAATCTCTTCGGCCGTTTTTTCATCGATGCCCCGCTCCCGGGCTCCCCGGATAAAGCGGGGTTTTTGAGCTTCTATGTCTTCCCTCTTCTTTTTTGCAATGGCCCTCCGCAGCAGGTCCGCCTCCCCCAGGGTGTATCCCGCCACGGCATGAGCGGCCTGCATAAGCTGCTCCTGGTAGAGGAAAACCCCGTAGGTGTCCGAAAGTACCGGTTCGAGGCAGGGGTGGGGGTAGGATACCTCTTTTTTTCCGTGACGGCGGGCGATGAATTCCTCAGCCATGCCGCTCTGCAGGGGGCCGGGCCGGTAAAGGGCCAGCACCGCCGACAGGTCTTCAATGCTCTGGGGGCGCACTTTTTTTAGCATGTTTCTCATGCCGGTGCTTTCCAGCTGGAAGGTGGAGGTGGTGTCCCCCCGGGCCAGGGCCTCGAAAGTGGCCCGGTCGTCCAGTGGGATGTCCTCCGGCCTCATGTCGATGCCGTACCGGGATTTGATGAGCTTCAGGGTGTCGCCTATCACCGTCAGGAACCGGAGGCCCAGGAGGTCTATCTTCACAAGGCCCAGGTCTTCCAGCATTTCCATGTCCGCCTGGGTGATTATTTCCTCTCCGGAGGCCCGCTGGAGGGGGACATATTCGGTAAGGGGCCTTTTGGCAATGACCACCCCCGCCGAGTGCTGGGTCATGTGCCGCGGGAGACCCTGGAGCTTCCGGGCCATTTCGAAGGCTCTGCCGACCTCTTGATCACGCCGGATTAAGGCCGCAAGGCTCGGGTTTTGTTCTTCCGCCTCTTCCAGGCTTATGTGGGAATAGGGTATGAGTGAACACATCCTGTCTATTTTTTCATAAGACAGCTTCAGAGCCCTTCCCGTATCCCGGAGCACCGCCCGGGCCTGGAGGGTGGAGAAGGCCCCGGCGTGGGCGATGCGCTCCCTGCCGAACCGCTCCCTGATATATTCCAGCACCTCCCGCCGGCCCCGGTGGCACAGGTCCACGTCTATGTCCGGGGGGCTCACCCTTTCAGGGTTCAAAAACCTCTCAAAGATGAGGCCGTATTTAAGCGGGTCCACATCGGTGATGCCCAGACAGTAACCCACCATGCTGCCGGCGGCGGACCCCCGCCCCACTCCCACGGGGATGCCCTTTCGCCTGGCGAAATCCACTATATCTTTGACTATGAGGAAGTAACCCGGAAAGCCGGTGTTTTTGATCACCGAAAGCTCATAGCCAAGGCGCTCCTGGACGGCGGATGGCAGGGGCCGCCCGTAGCGCCTTTCGGCCCCTTCCATGGCCAATTTCTCCAGGAAGCTTGCCGCGTCGTGGCCCGGGGGTACCGGGATTTCCGGCAGGTGGACACCGCCCAGGTCCAGTTGCACATTGCAGCGGTCGGCTATAAGGCCGGTATTAAAGAGAGCCCGGGGTGCTTCGGAGAAGAGTTTTTCCATCTCCGCGGGGCTTTTCAGGTAATGCTCGCTGCCGCCCATGGAAATGGCCTCCCCCAGCACCGAAAGGGTTTGGACCGACAGCAGCACCCGGTGGAGGGCGGCGTCTTTCGGTTCCAGATAATGGACGTCGTTGGTGGCCGCCAGGCCCACATTAAGGTCGGCGGCGATGGAACTCGCCCAGAAATTGACCTTTTTTTCTTCCGGGAGGCGGTGGTCCTGAATCTCCAGAAAAAAGTTGTCCTTTCCGAAGATTTCGGCGTACTCCCCCGCGGCTCGGCCGGCGCTTTCAATGTCTCCGCTCAATATGAGGCTTGCCACCTCACCCTTGATGCACCCGCTCAGGGCTATGAGCCCGCGGCTGTGGGATGAAAGCAGGTCTTTGTCCACCCTGGGGCGGAAGTGAAAGCCATCCAAATGGGAAGCCGTCACCAGCTGGAGGAGATTATTATAACCCTCCCGGTTTTCCGCCAGCAGTACCAGGTGCCAGGGGGCTTCCCTGCCTTCCTTTCTGCGCCGGTCTTCCACCACATAGACCTCGCAGCCGATGATAGGCTTTATACCCGCTTCCGTGCAGAGTTTGTAAAAAGGTACCACGCCCCGGAGACCCCCGTGGTCCGTCAGGGCCAGGGCCTTCATGCCGAGCTCCGCCGCCCGGTCCACCAGCTGCGGCAGGCGGCACAGGCCGTCCAGGAGGCTGTATTCGGAGTGGACGTGAAGATGGCAGAAGGACATGAAAATCACCCCATGCCGAACTTATGTTCGCGATTATATATTATATAGCACAATATTCATTTTTAGAAGTGGAAACTTCAGGACATTGAGAATCCGGATTAGATGAAAAAAATTCGCCTGCATAAATTGGGTAAACGCCTTTAACGATGAGTCCCACGGATGTATAATATAAATGTCCGGTATATGTAAATCACGGAAGCCGTAATCACGGGTCTCCACCCCGGCGCCGGAATGTTTCTTAAGGCCCGGATCCAGCATGTGAATTTACGGAGGTGAAACCGTGGATATAGATACGCCCATTGACAGACCAATTCCTCCGAAAAAGGATTGCGCCCGCTACAAGATGCACAAATACTGGGCCGGCAAGCCATGGTATGTGGTGTCGGAATACATAAGGCATTTCTCCCGGGAAGGTGAGATAGTTCTGGACCCTTTTTGCGGCGGCGGGGTGGTGGGATGCGAAGCCCTCATAAATAGGAGAAAGGCCGTCATCAGCGATTTAAACCCGGTGGCGGTGTTTATAGCGAAAAACACCTGCCGTTCGCCCGTGGATCTTGAAAAATTTCAGGAAGAGTTTGAAAGGATAAGGGCGGGAGTGAAGGATGAAATTGTTGACATGTACATGCTGGAAGGGCGGTGCCCGGTATGCGGGCGAGGGCTGGTGGCAAAGCATGTGGTCAGGGGGCCGTCGCTCGGAGGAGAATGGATTGTGGAAGCGCGCTGCATATCCGGTCACGGCAGAAACGGCCATATCCGGCGGCGCCTTACGCCCGGGGAAAAGGCCCGCATCAAGGTCATTGAGAGCAGAGAAATTCCGTACTGGTTTCCGGACAGAAAACTGCCCGACGGCCGGGAGATCATGAGGTTAAAAAATGCCGGGATGCGCGGCGTCCATGAGCTTTTTACCCGGCGAAATCTCATAGCTCTTTCCATGATTTACCATGAAATTCAGAAAATCGATGATGATACGATAAGAGACCTGATGCTTCTGGCCTTTTCCAACACGGTGCTTCACGCAAGCAAGTTAAAGAGCGAGAGCCTCAGGCCCATGTCGGCCAATTCTTATTACTGTATGGGGGACTGGATAGAGGAAAACGTATGGGAAAGGTTTGAAAACCGTGTATTGTGGCGCTGGGGGGTTCTCCAGGGCAAGAAGGAAACCAACCGCCTTATTGGCGATTATTTCAGGCCGGCCGGCGATTGTTCCGGCCTTCAGAAAGATCGGACTTTTCTCCTGCTCAACCGCCCGGCCCAGGACCTCTCGGAAATACCGTGTGAAAGCGTCGACTACTGCTTTACCGACCCTCCCTACGGGGGCAGTATTCAGTACTCCGAGCTCACCCTCCTCTGGCGGTCGTGGCTGAAAATGGGGGATGATTTCGCCGCTGACGAGATAACCATAAACGACTTCCAGGCCAAGAGCGAGGAGGACTTTGAAGAGATGCTGACCCGGGCCTTTCTGGAGATCTACAGGGTCTTAAAACCCGGGCGCTGGCTTTCGGTAACCTTTAACAACAGGGATCATAGAGTGTGGTGCGCCCTTTTAAACGCGTGCCGGGCGGCGGGTTTTGAAATGGTTAACATAGTGCCTCAAGAGCCCTTGGGTCGTTCCTTTGTCCAGTCATGGAGCGGCAACTCCCTGAAAAGGGACCTTATATTGAATTTCAGAAAGCCGGGAGGCAGACGGGCACCGCCATGGAGGAATCAGACCGCGGCGGCGGATGACGGCGGCAAAATTCCCCTGAAAGGCGGCAGCGGCGATGCTGTGCCCTGCGGGGAAAGCCTCCGGTGCCGGAGGGCTGCCGGGCCGCTGCCGGTGAAAGACATAATTTTAACGAGTGCCGGGGAGTATCTGTCGAAAAACGGCGACGCCACTTTGCCGGAACTTTTTGAGGCGGCCATCATGAAGTGGATAAACCTCACCTACGGCGGGGCCAATCCCGGCGGGGAGGGTACCTATTTTGACATGAATTTTGTCGACAGGTGCCTCTCGGAGACCCCCGGGTTCATTAGAAAGTTGGCCGGAAACGGCGTATGTTATTCGCTTTCCCAGCCCAAACGAAACAACGGGGCAGGCAGCTCCTAGAAAATGGCTGCCGCTCCCCCGGCGGAGGCCGAAGGGTTATAATGTAAGGATTAAAAACATAAATTACAGGACAGAATAAACCCTGACATCCGGAAAAGCGATTTTCATATCTTCGATTTTATATGCCCGTATGGGTCTACCTCGAAGATACTTCTGGGTTTAGGGAGGAGATTTTCATATTTTCTTTTTCTCAGACGCCCCAGGCTGCGGCCGTGTTAGCGGGGCTGCTGGCCGCGGCGGTTTGTTACCATTTGAACGGCAGGGCGTTGAAGGCCTTCGGGGAAGAGGCGGTCACGTACGCTGCACCCGTGTTCGAGGAACTGCTCAAGACGGGATTTGCGCTGGCACTGGGAGGCGGGGTTTTTTTGTCTCACCTAACCTTCGGGGCTGTGGAGGCGGCTTACGACCTCTACAAAAACCGGGGCGCCCCGGCCTGCCGGGCGGGTATTGCCGGATTTGTAAGCCACGGTGTTTTCGGGGCCGTAACCGGGTATTGCATAAAGTATTTTAACAACCCCCTGCCCGGCTTGATTGTGTCGATTCTCATCCACATGGGCTGGAACTACACAGTAATGAATTTTAATAAATTGTTTTAAAGGCCGCTTAAGAGCCGTGTTTTTAAAATATCGCCGTTCAGACTCACAATACCTATAAAATCAATAAAAATCATCAAAATAAGCCCGTATTCGAGTGATGTTCAGCTTGATAAATTTGTAAAAGAGTGATATATTGAATACACCAAATAAAATTATTATCATTTAACCCTTATTCAATTAAAAAATTAACCTGACTATGTCCACTGGGGGAGCAGGTATGCTGAGAAAGCAAGGGAAAGCCCTTGCTGACCCTTTAAACCTGATCTAGGTAATGCTAGCGCAGGGAAGTGGCAAGATTAGCCGTAACTTTGCGTTACGGCTTTTTCATCTACTCTCCGGACATAGTCAATCCACTATGGGCCGGAGAGGAGGTGATTTATTTGGATTACCTTATCGGCGTATTTAAAGACCTGACCGAACTCACTCCCGTCACCCTTTCGGTACTGGCGGCCATTGTCTTGACGGCGGTGCTGCTTATGGTGGTGGGTCCCAGGGCGCGTTTCAACTCCAGGGCTATAGTCTATGGAGGGCTCTGCACGGCCATAGCCTTTGTGTTATCCTATATCAGGCTCTATCACTGGCCTCAGGGAGGGTCCATAACGCCCGCCAGCATGCTGCCGATGTTTGTCTACGCCTATATATTCGGGCCTGCGGCGGGGATAGCGGCGGGGGCGGTTTACGGCATCCTGCAGCTCATTCAGGACCCCTTCATAGTCCACCCGGTGCAGGTGCTGCTGGACTACGTCATAGCCTTTGCAGCCATGGGTCTTGCGGGCTTCTGCAGGAACAACATAAGTCTGGGCGTGCTGCTGGGAGGTTTTGGCCGCTTCTTTTCCAGCTTTCTTTCAGGCGTCATTTTCTTCGCTTCCTATGCGCCGGAGAATATGAGCCCCGTTGTTTACTCCATACTGGTTAACGGCCTGGTTATCGGGACCGACAGCCTGATCTGCTTTGTCGTATCCCTTCTGCCCCAGGTCCGGGCCCTGGTGGAAAGACTGAAGCGGGGCACCATGACACAGGCGAGTGAGCAAGCTTGAAATCCATGCCGGTTCCCGGTCGAAGCATTCACGGCGGAAAAAGGGAAATAGCCAGAATATGAATTTTAAAATTGTTACCATTTTTGGTGCGCCGCTCTGCCGGCGCGTTTTTGTTCGGCCGGCGTAATATTGTGCGGGTGCAGGAATGAATATCACATTAAATGTGATAATATATTACAGTAAGCGTGATATTAGCAGGAGGTGTAACGCGCGCCCGGTGGATTGTTTCCCCGCGGTGGCCCGCTGGCCAAAGAAAACCTGGTATGACGGGAGGAGTTTATTAATTCACTTATCAATCGCCTTTCCGGAGGGCATAGCATCATGCCGGCCGGCCCTCGCGCGGACGGATTTTTTAAATTTGTTGATACGGCCTTATAATTGGGGTATAATAATAAAGTCGGCCCATGCTTTTAACAGGGCTTTTCGGTATTTGTCAGAATATTTATAAATCAACTTTTTTTCAAGACGGGAGTGTATGATGATAGATGTAGTTAAGTTTTCGGAAGAAATACCTGAATTTAACAGGCTTGTCAGGGATCTGAACAGAGGGCTGTCCAATTTACTCGCATACGGTGTTTCCGATTCCCAGAGGGCTTTTTTGATTTCTGCGTTAAAAAAGAAGACGGGCGCCCAGATCCTGGTTGTCACCGCCGACTCTCTGGAGGCGAAAAAGATTTCCGACGATCTGACCTTTTTCCTGGGGCCCGACGAGGTGGCCGTTTTCCCGGCCAGCTCGGTTATACCCTATGAGACCGCCGCCAGAAGCCTGGAGTTCACCGCCCAGAGGCTAAAGGTTGTGGAAATGCTTCTTTCAGGCAAATCCGCAGTCGTGGTGGCCCCCCTGCAGGCTCTAACAAGCAAGCTGGTGTTGCCGGAAAAAGTTAAAAATTTCACAATTCACTTTAAAGTTGGGGAACGGGCCCCTCTGGAAGACGTGATATTGAAGCTGGCGGCCATGGGATACGAGAGGGTGGACATGATAGAGGGCAGGGGGCAGTTCGCCGTGCGGGGAGGCATACTGGACATTTACCCCCTGACCAGAGAATTCCCGTATCGCCTGGAATTTTTCGACGATGAGGTGGATTCCATCCGGGAGTTTTCTCCGGAGGACCAGCGTTCCACAAATAAACTGGAAGAAATATCCATAGGCCCCGCCCGTGAAGTCATATACGATGCCGAGACCGCCAGGAGAGCGGCGGTGCTCATCGCGGGAGAACTCAAACAGAGAAAAGACGTGCTTTACTCCCTCGGCCGTGAGGATCTGGCGGAACACCTTTCCGAAAAGGTGCGGGAACACATAGAGAAACTTTCCGCCGGCCTTTTTTTCGAGTCGGCGGAGCTTTACATCTCCCACCTTTATCCGGAGCTTTCCACCATCATGGACTACTTCAAAAAGAATTTTATCACCGTGCTGGTGGAGCCGGGGAGGATCCGGGAGGCGCAAAATAACGCGGCCTTTGAAGCCGAAGAAACCTTCAAGGGTCTTCTGGAAAGAGGGGAAATCCTGGCCTCTCAGGCAAGTATCTATTACAGCCCCTTTGAAATCGTGGAAAAACTGAACGGTGGAAAAACGGTCTACATGTCCGTGCTCCCCAAGATTCACCCCGATTTTGAACCGCGGGCTCTTTACTCCTTCCAGTTCCGAACCATGACTCCCTTCTACGGCAAGCTGGACCTCCTGGTGGACGAAATCACCCGCCTCAAGAAGAGAAAATACCGGGTGGCGGTGCTTTCGGGCACCAGGGAGCGGGGTGAGCACCTGGCCAGGGCCCTTAAAGAAAAGGAAATTGAGGTGAGTGTGGCCGGAGAGGGGTTTATGGAATTCCTGCCGGGCCAGGCGGTCATAATTCCCGGTACCCTGGAAAAGGGATTCGAAGCCCCAGAAATAAAATTTGCCGTGATTTCCGACACCGAGATCTACGGCAGGCCAAAAAAACAGCAGCCCCGCCCGAAGACTGCCGTCAGGGGCAAGAGAATAACCGGCTTTCAGGAACTCAACATCGGCGACTACGTGGTCCATGCGGCCCACGGCATAGGGAAATATCTGGGCGTGGTCTCGCTGGAAGTGGGGGGCCACATCAAGGACTATTTCGCCATCGGTTACGCAGGCGGGGATAAGCTGTACGTGCCCACGGATCAGGTGGATCTAATCCAGAAATATATAGGCGCCGAAGACAAACCTCCGAAGCTGAGCAAACTGGGCAGCAGCGAGTGGAATAAGGCAAAGAACAGGGTAAAAGACTCGGTCAGGGAGATGGCCAGAGAACTCCTGGAGCTTTACGCAGCCCGGCAGGCTGTGAAGGGTTTTGCCTTTTCAAAGGACACCCCCTGGCAAAAAGAATTTGAGGACATGTTTCCCTATGAGGAGACGCCCGACCAGCTCATCGCCATCGAAGAGGTGAAAAGGGATATGGAGAGCGACAGGCCCATGGACCGGCTGCTCTGCGGGGACGTGGGCTACGGCAAGACGGAGGTGGCCATGCGGGCGGCCTTCAAGGCGGTGATGGACGCAAAGCAGGTGGCGGTGCTGGTGCCCACCACCATACTGGCGGAGCAGCATTACCACACCTTTTCCGAGAGGTTTGCACCATTTCCGGTAAAGGTGGAGGTCATAAGCCGGTTCAAATCCCCGGCGGAACAGAAAGAAATCTTGAAAAGGTTAAAGGCGGGAGAAATAGACATAATCATAGGTACTCACCGGCTCCTGCAGAAAGACGTGAAGTTTAAAGACCTGGGGCTTCTGGTGGTGGACGAAGAGCAAAGGTTCGGGGTATCCCACAAGGAAAAGATAAAACAGCTCAAGAAAAACGTGGATGTGCTGACCCTAACCGCCACTCCGATACCACGGACGCTGCACATGGCCATGAGCGGTGTGCGGGACATGAGCATCATAGAGACGCCGCCGGAAAACCGGTTTCCCATTCAGACCTACGTGGTGGAGCACAATGAATCCCTCATAAGGGACGCCATTCTCCGGGAACTGTCCCGGGGAGGTCAGGTTTATTACGTATACAACAGGGTCGAGACCATCCACGAAGAGGCCCGAAACCTCCAGAACCTGGTGCCCGAGGCCCGGATAGCGGTGGCCCACGGCCAGATGAAGGAGGACGAGCTGGAAGAGGTGATGCTTAATTTTTACGACCACAACTACGATGTGCTGGTGTGTACCACCATTATTGAAACCGGCCTGGATATTCCCAATGTGAATACCCTCATAGTCACCTCCGCCGACAGGCTGGGACTTGCCCAGCTTTACCAGCTGCGGGGGCGGGTGGGCCGGGGAAGCCGCCAGGCTTTCGCCTACATGACCTATAAAAAAGACAAGGTGCTGAGCGAAGCTGCAGAAAAGCGCCTCTCAGCCATCCGGGAGTTCACCGAATTCGGTGCGGGATTTAAAATAGCCATGCGAGACCTGGAGATCCGGGGGGCCGGCAATCTTCTGGGTACCGAACAGCACGGCCACATGATGGCGGTGGGATACGACCTTTACTGCAAGCTGCTGGCCGCGGCGGTGAAAGAGCTAAAAGGAGAAAAAGAAGAAGAGGAGATTCAGCCGGTCATTGAGCTTGCCGTCAGCGCATATATTTCCGATAAATACATCCAGAACGCTGCCCACAAGATGGAGATTTACCGCCGCATAGCCGCCGTTGAAACCATAGAAGAGGCCAACGACCTGGAGGATGAGGTGGAAGACCGCTTTGGAGACATACCCGAGCCCACCAGGAACCTAATAGAGATCGCGCGGATTAAGGTTCTGGCCAGAAGGCTGAGGATTTCCGGCATCATCCAGCAGGGAGATGTCATCAACTTTAAATTTCAAAATTCCGATGCTCTGACGCCCGAGATGATTTTCCGGCTGAGCGCGGTTTTCCAGAAGCAGGTGACCTTTTCCGGTGCTGCAGCCCCATCCTTTACCTTAAAGACCAGAGGGCTGGAAGGCTTCAAACTGCTCTTGCGCATAGAGAAAATACTGAATGAAATGAAGACTATGCAGGAATCCTGCAGTGTAGTATAATATAAAGAATGAAATAATCGCGGGGAGGATTTTAATGAACATTCGGTTGAAGATCACAGGATTATTTGCGGCGGTATTGATACTGGTGGGCGGCTGCGGCATCATACAAAAGACCGCCGGTGAAGGGAGGATTATCGACGACAAGGAGGTCGTGGCTTCCGTCAATGGCGAATACATCCTGAAGTCGGACTTTGAGGAACAGGTCCTGCAGGTTAAAAAAATCCTTGAGGCCAACGGCCAGGATTTTACCACTCAGGAAGGTAAAAAAAACCTGCAGGACATCAGGAAAAAAGTCCTGGACAGCATGATAAAAGATGTGCTGGCCCTCCAGCAGGCTGAAAAGCAGAACGTGACTTTAAAGCAGGGTGAACTGCAGGAAGCCATCAGCCAGATAGAAACCTATCACGGCGGTAAAGAGGCCCTGGACAATTACCTGAAGGAACAGGGAATGGACAGGAAAAAATTCGAGAACATTGTAAAGCAGCAGCTGTTAATCCAGAATTTGAAGGAAAAATTGACGGGGGATATAAAGGTTACTGACGACGAAGTTAAGAAGTACTACAATGACAACAGAGACAGCTTCAAACTGCCCTCTCCGGAAATAAGGGCGAGTCATATACTCCTTCCCACCGAAGAAGAGGCAAAAAAGGTGCTTTCAGAGCTTAAAGCCGGCGCCGATTTTGCGGAGCTTGCCCGGAAGTATTCCACTGATCCCGGAACGAAGGACAAAGGCGGGGACCTGGGTTATTTCGGCAAGGGTCAGATGGTGCCGGAATTCGAAAAGGCGGCATTTTCTTTGAAGCCGGGCGAGGTAAGCGATGTGGTTAAAACCAAGTACGGTTACCACATAATAAAGGTTACCGGTGAAAGGACTTCGCTTGCTTTTGAGGATGTGAAAGATTACATTAAAAGCAACCTGGAAGCTGCAGAAAAAGATGATAAATTCAACAAGTACATGGAACAGTGGCAAAAACAATCCAGGATAGTAAAGTTCATTTAGCGCTTCTACACTTTCCCTCCAATGAATAGAACAGGTTAATGCGATATATACTATATGTGAAATCAAAATCCAGATCAAAGGAGGGATACTGGTGAAGGCAACAGGAATTGTACGGCGCATCGATGATCTGGGACGAGTCGTTATTCCCAAAGAAATACGACGGACTCTCAGAATTCGCGAGGGCGACCCTCTTGAAATATTTACGGATAGGGAAGGAGAAGTAATCCTTAAAAAATATTCTCCCATAGGGGAACTGGGAGACTTTGCCAGGGAGTATGCCGATTCACTGCACGCATCGGTGAACCATATTACATGTATAGCAGACAGGGATGCAATCATAGCCGTATCAGGGGCGCCGAAAAAGGAATATCTGGATAAACCCATAAGCCCCGCGCTGGAAAAAATTATGGATGAACGCAGGACCGTTTTGATAAGCAAGACCAGTGAAAAGGATTACGTAAAGATTACGATGGACGAGGAAGACGGCAAGATCAAATACTCTAGCCAGGTGATAGTGCCCATCATAGCGGAGGGGGACCCCATAGGGGCGGTCATCCTCCTTTCAAAGGAGCCGAACGTCACCATGGGTGAACTGGAGGTCAAGGTGGCCGAGACGGCGGCGGGTTTCCTGGCGAAGCAGATGGAACAGTAGAGGAAAAATCAATAAAGTAAAAAATGCGGATTATTTAGGATAGACTTCATAGCGGCCCTATGGATGTTCTATCCTTTGATTTTTTATTTGCCGGAGGCTGGGAGTTTGCCAGGGCAATGCCAGCCCTGGCTCCCATTTTGAATGAAATAAAGCGGCGAAGATTGGAATTCTGTAATGAATATCCGGTTTTTACGCCTTTGGCCCGGCAGCCAGCACTTCCGGTGCTATGCCGGAGAATTTGCCTATGTTTTTTGCAAAACTTGAGGCAAGTTTCCTCGCGGTCTCGTCGTAGGCGTTTTTGTCCTGCCATGTATTCCTGGGGTTTAGAATGTTTTCGGGCACATCGGGGCATGTTTTGGGTATCATCAACCCGAAAATCGGGTCCCGCTCATAGGATACATTCTCCAGTTCGCCGTTCAGCGCCGCCTTTATCATGGCCCGGGTGTATTTGAGATCCATGCGCCTGCCCACTCCGTAAGGACCGCCGGTCCAGCCGGTGTTCACCAGGAACACTCCGGCGCTGTGCTTTTGTATCTTTTCTCCCAGCAGTCCGGCGTAGACCATGGGTGAAAGGGGCAGGAAGGGAGCTCCGAAGCAGGAGGAGAAGGTGGCCTGGGGCTCGGTTATTCCCCTTTCGGTGCCGGCCAGCTTGCTGGTATAGCCGGATATGAAGTAGTACATGGCCTGTTCTTTGGAAAGCTTTGCTATAGGAGGCAGCACTCCGAAGGCGTCGGCCGTAAGGAAGACCACCGTTTTCGGATGGCCGCCCACGCCTGGAATGACCGCTCCGGGTATAAAGTCCACGGGGTACGCCGCCCGGGTGTTTTCGGTGATTTTGTCGCTGTCGTAATTCAGTTTCCTGGTTTCTTCGTCATAAACCACATTTTCGAGGACTGCGCCGAATTTTATGGCATTGTATATCTGAGGTTCTTTTTCTTCCGAAAGATTAATGCACTTGGCGTAGCACCCGCCCTCAAAGTTGAAGATGCCTTCGTCGGACCAGCCGTGCTCGTCGTCACCTATCAAGAATCTTTCGGGGTCCGCCGAAAGGGTGGTTTTGCCGGTGCCTGAAAGCCCGAAGAACAGCGCCGTGGATCTGTCCCGGCCCATGTTGGCGGAACAGTGCATTGAAAGGACTCCGGCCCTGGGCATGAGGTAGTTCATCACCGAAAATACGGATTTTTTAATCTCCCCGGCGTACTGGCTGCCGCCGATGATGACCAGTTTCTTCTCAAAGCTGATGATGATAAAGGCTTCCGAGGCCGTCCCGTCCATTTTAGGATCGGCCTTGAAACCGGGAGCGCAGATTACGGTGAATCCCGGTTCATGGGTTTTTAGTTCCTCTTCTGTAGGCCTTATAAAAAGCTGGTGGGCAAAGAGATTCTGGTATGCGTATTCGTTTATCACCCGGATGGGCAGCCGGAACCTGGGGTCGGCCCCCACAAAACCGTCGAAAACGAAGACTTCCCGGTTTTGCAGATAGGCTTTCAAGCGGTTAAGCAGGTTTTCGAATTTTTCCACCGGGAAGGGCTTGTTGTTGTCCCACCAGATGTCGTCATGTACCGAAGGCTCGTCTACTATGAATTTATCGTTAGGCGAACGCCCCGTATATTTTCCGGTGTAGACGTTAAATGCACCGCTTTCGGTCAGCACACCTTCTTTTCTCTTTAAAGCTTCTTCCACCAGGCGAGAAACCGGAAGATTTCTGTATACCTGTTTTAAATTTGAAAGACCTGCGATATCCATTTGCAACCCCCGCTTTTACGAATTTTATTTTAAAAAACATTATACTATATTTTTTCTACATAAACCAGCATTTTTTTAAAATTCGCCCGGAGAAATCAGAGAGAAAATTAAATGTTGCCGCTCTCCGGCAAATGGAATATAATTATTGACGGAATTTAAAAAGAAAGGCGGATTCCTTTTTGACGGAGAAAAAGAATTCCTTTCTAAAAGGCGCTTTGATTTTAACGGCGGCAGGCTTTGTGGTGAAAATCCTGGGAGCCGTTTACAGAATACCCCTGGCCATGATGATAAAGGATGAAGGGATGGGGCTGTATCAGATGGCCTACCCCATATATGTCACCCTTCTTTCCATTTCTACCGCCGGGCTGCCCACCGCCATATCAAAAATGGTGGCCGAGGATGTGGCCACCGGGAGATATAGAAACGCCTACCGGATTTTTATGGTATCCCTGGCAGTTCTTGCATCGGTGGGGCTTTTTTTGACCCTGCTCTTGGCGGGAACCGCGGAAATCCTGGCGGCAAGGGTACTGGGAAACCCCAAAGCCTTTTACCCGCTTGTCAGCATTGCTCCGGCCATTTTCTTCGTGTCCATTATGTCGACTTTTCGGGGCTTTTTCCAGGGCTTGCAGGATATGACGCCCTCCGCCGTCTCCCAGGTGGTGGAGCAGCTGGGGCGGGTCGTAGCGGTTTTTGTCCTGGCCACACTGCTTTTGCCGCGCGGGCTGGAATACGCCGCTGCGGGGGCCGCATTCGGCCCGGTGGTGGGGGCGGCGGCCGGTCTTATCCTTCTCGTGGCGGTCTATTTTAAAAGGCGAGGAGAAATATTCCGGCAGATACATACCGATACCGGCGGGCGCGTGGAAAACCCCCTGAGCATAATCTACCGCTTGTTTGCCTTTGCCATTCCCATAACTCTGGGAGGGCTTATCATACCTATCATGAACCTGGCCGATGCGGCCATCGTAAGCAGGAGGCTGCAGTATGCGGGTTTTTCAGTTACCCGGGCCACCGAACTTTACGGGCAGCTGACGGGGATGGCGGCGCCTTTAATCAATCTTCCGGCCATAGTAACCATATCCCTTTCGGCCAGCCTTGTGCCCGCCATCTCAGAGGCCGTGGCGCTGAAAAATGTGCGCCTGATGTCATCCCGGGCCGAAACCGGCGTAAGGATCAGCATAATCTTCGGTCTGCCTGCGGCGGTGGGCATGTTTGTGCTGGCGGAGCCCATATCGGTGCTCCTTTATAACAATCCCGAGGCGGGTGTACCGCTGGCGGTGCTTTCCTGGGGAGTCATATTTTTATCCCTCAACCAGACCACCACGGGCATACTTCAGGGGGCCGGCAAGACGTTCATTCCCGTGAGAAATCTCTTCTTAGGCGCGCTGGCCAAAATCTTCATCAATTACACCCTGACCGGCATGCCGCTGATAAATATCAAGGGGGCGGCCCTGGGTTCGGTGGCGGGATACATGATTTCGTCTTTGCTGAACTTCGGGTCGGTGATAAGGTGGACCGGCCTGGCCGTAGACATAAAATACATGATAATAAAGCCCGTGATGGCCACGCTATTGATGGGAGCCGCGGTGCGTTTCGCCTTTGGAGGCCTTATGGCTTACGGTCTCAGCCAGAACATGGCGACCCTTGTTTCCATAGTCTTTGGAGTCGCAGTTTACGGCATATCTTTACTGGTCATCGGCGGCGTAAAAAAAGACGACCTGGCCATTTTGCCGGGAGGTCGCAGCATAATAGTTTTTTTAAATAAATTTGGCAATTTCAGGAGGTAATGCCGGGTGGCTAAATACACCATGCAGGATTTAATAGACATTATGGCGGCTTTGCGGGGGGAAAACGGATGTCCGTGGGACAAAGCCCAGACCCACGAGTCGCTAAAACCCTTTTTACTAGAAGAGGCCTACGAAGTAATAGACGCCATCGACCGGGGCGACGCGAACGATCTTACGGAGGAACTGGGAGACCTTCTGCTGCAGATTGTTTTTCACAGCCGCCTGGCGGAAGAAAGAGGAGAGTTTGATATGGGGGATGTCATAGACGGCATTTGCGAAAAAATGATCCGCCGCCACCCCCATATCTTCGGAGACGTGAAAGTTGAAAACGCCGGCGAGGTGTTGAAAAACTGGGAGGATATAAAGCGGGAGGAAAAGGATATAAAGACTCAAGCCCAGAGCATGGCAAGTCTCCCCGCGACCTTTCCGGCTTTGATGCTGGCTTACAAGGTCCAGGAGAAGGCGGCCCGGGTGGGATTTGACTGGGCCGATGTTAAGGGCGCTATGGATAAGGTATTTGAGGAAATGGAGGAGCTCAAAGAGGTATATAAAGATAACAACTGTGACAAAATAAGAGAAGAAATGGGAGATTTGCTTTTTGCTGCCGTAAACGTGGCCAGGTTCCTGAAAGTGGACCCGGAGCTGGCGCTGAGGGATGCCACGAAAAAATTTATTCGGCGGTTCAACTACGTTGAACAGGCTGCCGCAAGATCCGACAGGGAATTACAGGATATGAGTCTGGAAGAGATGGATAAACTCTGGGAAGAAGGGAAGAAACAAGAAAAAAAGTTTTAAAATACCTTCGTACAAGAAGGATTTTGAAGACAGACGGAGAATAGTCTAAATATGTTAAAAATATAAAAGGTATAATTCAAAGGAGGGACATTTCTTGAACAAAGCGGATCTTATATCCATTATGGCCGAAAAAAGCGGTTTGACGAAGAAAGATACCGAAAAAGCTTTAAATGCGTTTGTCGAAACTGTGGAGGAAGCCCTGGCGAAAAGAGACAAGGTTCAGCTGGTTGGCTTCGGAACTTTCGAAGTCAGGGAAAGAAGCTCCAGAAAGGGTCGCAATCCTCAGACCGGTGAGGAAATCGATATTCCGGCTGCCAGCATTCCGGCTTTCAAGCCCGGTAAAGCGTTGAGAGACAATATTAATAAATAGGTATGCTGATTTGTTTGATACAGGTCGTTGCGACCTGTTTTTTTTATGCCCGGAATTATTTGCATTCTTATGTCGAATAATAAAAAAGGGACAAAACAAAAGTCCTGCGGTAAAAAGTCAAGTACCTAAAAATAACAAAATGGAAAATATTTAGCTCACTTTTTGTAAAAAAGACA
>NZ_JBJYKD010000034.1:0-30330 GCF_049310025.1 Thermorhabdus hydrogeniformans
TTTCCAAAACATTCCTTATGAAATTTTCAAGGTTCGGGAAAAGAAGTAAAAAAGTAGGGTTTCTACACTAGAATCATAATTTAATTATGTAATAAAATATTCTCTACAGCTTCTGAATCTCCTTCCATATTTGTCCAACTGGCGGTTTTTCCGGCCCAACTGGCGAAAAGTCGTGTCTGAACGGCGGAAAATAGCCCCATCGGCTAACGAGAAACGCTGCCAGCCCCACATGTAATCTTCGCCGCAGAAGCTCGCCCAAGCCGCGTACACTGAAAAAGCCGCGCTTTTTGCGCGGCTGTGTTTATTCAATGCTTCAAGAAAGCCTTCCCGTTTCCCTCTTTCTTCGGCATACTTGAACACATTTAGCATTCTAAATTCCTCCCATAAACCTTTATAAAAAATACCTCAACCGGAAGAGGAAAACCTCATCACGGCCTCTCTTACCGGCATGCTTATAAATGCGGCAATAACGATTTTAACCATATCCAGGGGTATAAACGGTAGAACGCCGGCATAAAACGCCTTTACCATGTTCAATCCGGTGACTGCAGATAGCTGAATCATGCCTAAAAAGTATATGATTACAAGACCTGCGAACATGGCAATAAAAGTCATTACCTTTTTATTCGATCGTGCATGTTCTATAATATAACCGATTAAAAAAGCCGCAATCGGAAATGCTATTATGTATCCGCCCCTAGGGCCGGTTATTGACCCAAGACCACCCGTAAATCCTGCAAAGACAGGAATTCCAACGGCTCCCAGGAGATCGTATACCAGAATGGACAGGCCGCCGAGCCTGCTGCCCAGTATAGCCCCTGCCATACATACCGCGAGCAGCTGAAACGTTATTGGAACCGGCGTAAAAGGAAGGGGAATGGATATCTGCGCCATTACCGACGTTATTGCCGCAAACAGCCCCACAAATGCCAAATCTTTGCTCTTCAATTGTCAACCTCTCCTTCTTATAGAGTTTACAAATATTATAATACGCCGGTCCATCGCTATTGTCAAGGGTTTCTTCTGTTACGCAGCTATTCTCCGATAAACATAATTTTAAAATTATTCTATAATCAATGCCGTCACCGCAGTGGAAAAGAATATGCGGGGCTGTTATATGTAAACCAAAATATTTTCATATGTTGACAATTATTAAAAAGTATTATATGTTTAAAAGAAAAAAGGGGGTTTTGTATGGGGGAATATTATTCTGACATAATTAGGATCGGTGACAGGGTGCTGGCGGGCGGAGATATTACATACGATGAAGCCGTCATGCTGGGCAGGGCAACGGGCAGCGACATATTTTTGATGTGCGGATTTGCCAGCGAGATAAGGGAGAAGTTTGCCGGCAATAAGGTAGACCTGTGTTCGGTGATCAACGCTAAATCGGGGAACTGCCCCGAAGACTGCGCATTTTGCTCGCAGTCCGCCTACCATAAAACCGATGTAAGATGTTATCCTTTAATGAGCGAAGATGAGATTGTAGAACAGGCCATTCAAAGGGAAAAGAACGGAGCCAGACACTGTGATATAGCCACCAGCGGTTTGGGGTATAATGGGGATGAAGAAGAGTTTGAAAGAATTTTAAGAGCATTCAAAAAAATGAAAGAAAAGACCAATCTCAAACTGTGCGCGTGTCTCGGTACCCTTACAAGGAAGGCGGCACAGAGGCTGGCGGAAGCGGGCGTGGAGCGCTATAACCACAACCTGGAAACGGCGAGGAGTTTTTTCCATAATATAGTTACGACCCATACGTACGACGAGAGAATTGAGACCATAAAATACGCTAAGGAAGCCGGGATGGAAGTATGTTCCGGCATGATAATCGGGATGGGCGAGACCATGGAACAGCGCATTGAACACACATTTTTATTAAAAGAACTGGATGTGGACGCAGTACCTGTAAATGTACTAAACCCGGTTAAAGGCACAAGATTGGAAGGCGCAAAACCACTCCCACCGCTGGAGATAATTAAGACTTTTGCTATAATAAGGTTCATATTGCCGAAAAAGAACATAAGATACGCAGGCGGCAGGGAGGTCAACCTGAGGAGCCTGCAGCCCTTGGGCTTTGTCGCCGGGTTAAACGGAATGCTCACAGGAAATTACCTGACGACCCGGGGCCAGGGATCGGATAAGGACATGCAAATGCTGGAAGATTTACAATTAGCCTACTGAAAGATGCACCAAAATGTGCATCTTTTTCATTCGTTCAGCAAGCTTCAAGACCCCACTCTCATCAAAATCTGTATTTTTCTTTCAAAAACTGGTATTTGCCCTTGCTCATGTAGGCCTTTTTGTCGTAGTTGTAAAAGCTTATTTCGTAGGAGTCGCCCAGGTTTTCTATCCGCTCTATCATGTCCATATTTATGATATACGATTTATGCACCCTGTAAAAGTTGCCGTTTAAATCCGATTCGATGGTTTTTAAGTTGTCCCCGCAACGGTATACTCCTTTTTTTGTGTGTATTACCGTCTCCCTGCCAACCCGCTCTATAAAGATGATTTCCCCGGCGTTAAGGAACAGGATGCCGTTCTCTATCTTTACGGGGAGTTTGCCGGCGGATTTTAATTTGTTTTCCAGCAGGTCGTTTTCAATCCTGGCGGCCAGGTTGTAGACGGTCTCGCGAAAGCGCTCCACGTCTATGGGCTTTATTATGTAATCGTAGGGGTGGACCACAAAGGATTCGGTGGCGTAGTCCGGGTAGCCGGTAATAAATACTATGGACACGCGGGGGTTCAGAGCCGCCGCTATCCTGGCCACTTCGATGCCGTCTATGTCGGGCAGATCGATATCCATAAGCAGTATGTGGGGCGCCTGGCTTTTGATTATTTCCACGGCTTCGCCGCCGCTTTTCGCCTGGTAGATTTCTTCCACCAGGGGGTTTTCCTTTAAAAGCCTGCATATCATGGCAAGGGTGTTTTTTTCATCTTCGCAGACGAGAATATTCGCCATAATCTGATCCCTTTCACAAATTTTTAATGATAGGAGGCTTTAAGGAGCCTGTATCCGAAGGGCGTCACAAAAAGCATCTCTTCAACGACTCCGAGGAATACGGCCTCAAGGTAGTTGGCTCTGCCGGCAAGGTAAAGGGCGTTGGTCAGGATGAACACGGCCCCCAGTATAATCATCGTCATCCCCTTCAACCGCTCCCTGGTGCGTCCGTCGGAAACCGCCTTTTTTTCGGTCCCCGCCGGCACCCACTTTAATGTAATGAACAGGCTCAATACAAGCCAAAGATTGTTCACCCATATCAAAATATCCGCCGGGAAAGCCGCGTATTTTACTACAAGGCCGTTCGCCAAGAACATGGCGACCCCCGTTATGTAGCACATGCCGTAAGTCTTGCAGTGGACCCCGCCGGCGAAGTGCCGGAGCAGGGCAAATGCCGCGAGGCTTGCCATGGTTTCGGGAAATGTTTTCAGCAGAATGGAAAAAAACACTATGGAACAGAATTTAAACAAACTTCCCAGCATGATTTGAAGGCCGTATTCGAGTATTTCCGGTTCGAACCGTTCAGATTTTAACTCTTTTACAATTATCCGGGACAGCATCCGCGAACAGCTTTGAAGCATATAAACCACCTTTCTTTGGAATGCGTAATATAAAAGACGTAAGTTTATCATCGGAGGCAATTTCAATCCTGCCGCCGCAACCGTCGACTATTTTTTTCACCACGTAAAGCCCGTAACCTCTTATTCCCCTGTTTTTGGTGCTGAACCCGGGGTCAAATATTCTGGCAAAATCCGCGTCCTTGATTGCAGGGCCGTTGTTGGAAATGGTAAATACGTAATATTTATCATCTCTCTGCAGGTCGAAAGTGATCTGCCGGTCTCCGTCTTTTTGCATAACCGCCTCGATGGCGTTGTCCAGAATATTGCCTATGACCGTCGAAAGCTCCCAGGAACTGAGCTTTGCGTCTTTTACCCTCACACCGCCGGTATTTATTTTAAAACTGATGTTGTTTCTCCCCGCAGCTTCCATTTTTACATTCAGCACGGCCGTCAGCACCGTATCTCCCAGCCTCAGCAGTTCCCCGGTGCTCCGGTAACCGCCGGCGATGCCGTTTACGTACTTTTTTAATTCCTCGTACTCTTCCGTGTAGAGCATGGCCTGAATGGTCTGTATGTGCTTTGAGTGCTGATGTCTTTCGCTCTTTAAGGTATTCAGCAGCTCTTCCACGTCTTTTAGGTGGGAATTTGCGGCCTCAAGTTCCGCTTCTTTTCTTGAGTAATATTCCACATATCTCAGGGCAAAGCAGAGCATGACTATCATCAACGCCAGAGACAATGTTATAAAAGGCAGGTTTTTGTAAAAAAGCCCGGTATCCGAGGCGAACATTATTTGATTTAACATCAGGACGATCATCAGCTGGAACGTCACGGTGAATATGATAATCAGGTTTTTCCTGTTCATTTTACATCCCCCGGCTGCTATTTGCATATAAATGAACAATCCAAAATGTAATCCCGGCTACAGGTATGAACAGTATTACGGTTAACCATGGATATTGCTCGAAAACATCCGCTTTTAGATGTAACATGATAAAAATTGATAAAATAATCACATGCTGGATCAGCCCGTAAAGTACCGACACCACAAATACGGGCATAAAACAGGCCCGGAATTTTTTTCTACACAACAGGCTGAATAATAGAGCAAGAGCCAGAATAAGAATAATGGTATGCAGGCTGGCCAGAAAATGCTGTTCAAATCGAACGGTTATGTTCCTGACAAAAAAAGTAATAAAGCCGTAAATTATGGATGCCAGAAGGATCTGCCTGTAATTCACTTCTTTTTCATCCATTATTTTTAAGGCCAGTATTATAATAAGAAAGGCTTCCGGTATGGATTCAAAGGCAGCAACATACCACGGAATGGGAAACATAAAGATTCCTCCTGCTGCTTTTCATCGATAGTTTCTTATATGCGGCAGACCCGTTGTTATATATATTCTGAAAAATATGCGGTTTTCCTCCTCCGCCTTAAAAAAATTTCAGCTGTCGACCAAACAGGTCAACAGCCTTTTCAGCCGGATGGGCTGTTAAAACATTCGCCGGGGAATAACCAGTTGCTGGCCGGGCATTATGCTGTCGGGGTTTGCGATGTTGTTGGCTTTAACTATGGCTTCTATGGTGACGTTATACCTCTTGGCTATCTTCCAGAGGGTATCCCCCCTCTGGACGATGTATATGGTCATGGATGGCTTTTCCTGTTCCTTCTTTTCCTTTTCTTCTTCGGGTATCTCTTCTTCTTCCGGCTCTTCCACATCCACCACTACTTCAAGCTGCACCATCTGGGTGACCTTGGCGGTCAGGCGCAGGACGGCCCGGACTTCAAACTCCCTGGTGTTCGGGGCCGTCACTGAAGCCGAGCAGTGCTCCACATCCACGTCAAAATCAAGGGTCATATCCTCTTTGGCACCGGGGATTTCCACAAATGTGGTGAAAGGCACCCTGCGTTCCAGGAAGTGCACCGGCTGCAGCGGCGGAGTATCCACGGCGGCCACATAAAGGATCTCAATAATCAGGGTCCCCTCGACAATTACCTTGTTGTCGATGATCCTGGCTTCTTCCACCTCAGCCCTGCAGTTGGCCTTGAAAATCTGTTCAATGTTGGGCTTCTGAGCTTCTTCAATGGTAAGGTCTTCTTTTACTATAACCTGGTTTTCATCTTCACCGATGACCTGGTCCACCTTCAGCAGAGTCTTTTCAACTTCCAGCCTCTCGGAAGGGCTGAACAGGTCTACTATGACATTCAGGACCTTTGTCTCAAATACCTTGGCCCTTATCCGGAGGATGGCCTCCACTGTTATGGTGTTTTCATCCTTCCGGCGGCCGCGAATCGCTTCCACTTCCACTCTGACCAGTTTGGACATGCCCTCTTTTGCTCCGGGTATCTCCACAAACTGGGTAAACCGCACCGTTACCTCGGCGAAGTGCACCGGCTGCAGCGGCGGCTCCTCCACGGCGGCCACATACAGTATACCCACTTCCAGGTCTCCCTCTATAATGACCTTGTCGTCTATGATTTTTACTTCAAGGGTGGCATTGTTGACCCGCCCTTCAACTTTTATTATCTGTTCTATATTGGGCTTGCCCGGCGGCAGGTCTACATCGCTCTTTACAATGTTCTGGGCTCTTGCCTCACCCACCACGTCGTCCACGCGGATGGACTTCCTCAGTATCTGCAGGTCGGCCGGACCCGCGGCGTCTATTACAATCTCAATCTCCACCCTCTGGGTCACCTTGACGAATACTTCCAGTATAAACCTCACCTGGATCTGGCGGCGTTCATTGTCCACCACGTTAAACTGGATGTGCTCTATCTTGGCTTTTACCCTTACGTCCATGTTTTTCTTCGCTCCGGGGATTTTTGCAAATGTGCTGAAGTCCACCGAACCGTCCACCACATGCACCGGCTGCAGCGGCCTGCCTTCGGGGGCAATTGCCACATACATGACCTTAACATCGATGGAACCCTCGACAATGACCTTACCGTCCAGGATGTTTGTTTCGAGGCTCTGGTTGTTCAAATCGGCTTCAACGGAGATAACCTGCAGGACCGCCGGCTTTTCCGCCGGAACACGTATAATTCCTTCAACCACGGTCTGGGTTTTTTCTTCGCCTACCACCTGATCCACCCTTACCCGTTCTTTGGTCAATCTAACGCCCATTTTTATCCTCCTTTCCTTTAAAAATGCTCTTTTACTCTAATAATATATGAGAAGTTTTCTAAATATGTTACTCAAGCAAAAAAGGACAAAATCAGCCGTTTTCCCCTTCCCTCCCGTTGCCGGGAGGCGGCCCTGTATCAGAAGGTGCCGCTCCCGGTTTCCCTGCGGGAATTTTTTCGCCCGGGACCCGACCGGCTTTATCGTCAATTAATTTAAATCGATCTTCATTGAAGAGTTTTCTCAAGAAGAGATAATAAGCCACAAGCGCCACTCCCATAATTATGAGAAAACCCAGTACGGCCATTCACTCCCCTCCCTTCTCGAATCCGGCGTCGTTATAAAACTTTATAAAACCTTCATAAATCCCGCCTATAATATTAACCGCGTCTAATTTATTATATGTGCTTTGCACTCAGGGAGTTCCACAAAAAAAAAAGAGGCCTGCGCCTCTGCCTCTTATTTATCCACATTATTCACAGGTTATCCACAGGAAATCCACAGGTCTTTATAAAAACATTTTCACCGGGCATCATTTTATGCCGATAAAGGTCTGGGTGAACATCTTGCCGTAAGGGCCTCCATCGACGATTCCTATGCCCACATAATCATAGTTCGGATTCAGTATATTTGCCCTGTGGCCCGGGCTTGCCATAAGGGATTTGTGGGCTTGCTCCACTGTGGGCGCGCCCGCCAGGTTTTCCCCTGCGTATGTATAAGCGATGCCGTTGGCCTTGAGTGCATTAAAAGGCGTGCCATATGTAGGCGAGGTATGGCCAAAGTAGTTTTTTTCTATCATATCCCGGCTCTTTTTCCGCGAAATATCCACCAATCTCATGTCTATTTTAAGCGGGTCAAGGCCCGCCTTTTTCCTCTCCGCGTTAACCAGGTCAAACATCTTTTGTTCATCGGCGGTAAGGCCCTTAACATTTGATTCCTCTACACCTCTGCTTACAGAATCATTCCGGCCCACTGACTTTCCTGTATCCGCCGGTGTGGTATTACTGGGTTCCCGGTTCGGCTTTATGGTTTCTTGCCCACCAGGTGTTAATACCCACCTGCCGTCTTTATAAGTATAAACAAAACGGTATGTTCCGGGGGAACCGGCGATATCCGGAATGTCCAAAGTCTGGGTCAGGCCGTTGACGGTGATTTTAATATTCCAGGCGGCACCGGCCACTCCAGGCAAAAGCACTGCAAAGGCCAGAACCAGGGCGACAAAAAGGTACCTTCGTCTGTAATTCATGATTTGCCTCCTCCTTTTTTTAATAATTATACGGGATCTGACATATTTCGACAAAGAGTAAATGGCGGCATATATAGAAGTAAAAAAAGCGGTCCCGCCCTCACAAGAAATGCCTGGCTGATGTCGCAAAATTTATCAATATTTTTTTAGATTTGGGCAGTTTGGTTAAAATATCCTCATGAAGAATATTTTTCTTGATTTTTCTTTATGCTGCTATTATTCTCGCATTTATCCTTCGACCGGCGTTTGTAGGGATAATAAAAAAAGGGCCCCGCCCTTTTAGAACGTTACCTTCAAAAGTTTCATCACATTCGCTATGGGGTTTATTATGGTGGCCCGGTCGGACCCAGCAAACAGAAGCCCCACCGCATTCATGCCGTCGTCCACCACCAGCGACCCGCTGTCGCCGGGCTGGGCCATAGGACCGGTCAGTATTTGCTCGTAAAAGGTGGCCTCCTCAGAAGGCCCAAGCATAACCCTCAGCACCACGTCCAGTGCTTTAATCTCGGCGGTGGTCACGCCGCTGGTGCGTCCGCTTTTCTTTACCTGCAAGCCTATTCTGGGCTCGGCAATCCCGTTTATCTTCCCCAGCTCGAAAATATCCGGTTCGATAAACTGGGCTTTAACGGGTTTTGCCACCGCAGCATCTATGAGGTTGTGGGAAGACGCCTTCTTAACCAGCGACACACGGTAATCCGGTTTAACCACACCGAGGATTATGTTGGAAACATTCTCCACATTCCGCGCCACCGGGCAGCGGCTTTCCTCGGCGTCTTTTTCAATGGGGACAAATCTTTCCAGGTAAGCTATCACATCCGAAGCGGTCCCGCCGTCATAGCTCCCCGGCTGGAGTATGGGGTCCCCCACTGCGGATTTTCCATCCCGGCCGTTTGTGGCGTTGGCCAGGACATGGTTGTTGGAAAGGATGAGAAGCTCTCCGGTCTTTTCGTCTTTTACCACGGCTCCAAAGGTACCGGCGGTGACTTTATAATGGCCTATGCTCATCCCCGGTCTGGCAGGCCTGGCTCTGGCGGTCCTTATGACATTGTTTTTGCCGTCGGATGAGCCGGTCCCCGGCGCCGCCTGCCTTGACCCTTCGATCCGGGATGCCAGCAGCCGGATCTCGCCCACTTCCAGTACGTCGGTGGGAACTTCCCCCAGGGCTGTGGGAATTATATGGCGGCTTTTCAGTTCTTTCTCGGGGAGCTTCTTCTTAACCAGCACCATAATGGCCGGCTTGTTGGTGAACCTGCCCTGCACTATCTTGTATCCCATCCCTACGCCCACCACGTTTTCCAGCTTCATCAGTTTCTTCTGGTTCCGCCTGAGCAACCCCAGAATCCTGTCCATGCAAAAAATCCCCCTTTCTCAGCCTTTTTATATATATATTTGAAAAAGGGGGTAAGTGTGAGCGATTTTGCAAAAATACAGCCCGGCGGGCTGCAGGTCAAAAGCAACCGTCATAAAGAACTGTCATATAAAAGAAAAATAGCCCTGATTTCAGGACTATACAGAACCGCATTTTATCTTGTCTTCTTTGGAGCAGAAAGTCAGTTCCACCGTCTCCGTCAATATATCCGAATAGCTGTATGAAATGCGCCTCACGAAATCCGGCGATTCGGTGACTTTCACCACAAAAATATTCGGATATACTTTTTCCAGGATGCCTTCCTTCTCGAAGGTCTTTTTCCGGCCGCGGTTGGCTTTCAGCTTCACCGTCTTTCCCACGTACGATTCCATACTCTTACGGATCTTTGCGAGAGCATCCACCGAAGCCATAACCTCACCTCGCAAAAATACAAAATACGTGATATATTATAACACCGATTTTGTCAAATGTCAAATATTATATTATTTTAACAGGCCCGTGGTTTTTTGTCAATTACCCAATCAAAGAAAAAAAAGACCTGCCGCTGTGTCAGACCCGCATTTTCCCCGGTTATTCCTGGTAATATGCTATAATTCCGCTTATTATGGCCCTTGCCGCCCTTTGCCTGAATTCCGGTTCCGAGAGCAGCCTTTCTTCTTCCGGATTGCTCAAAAAAGCCAAATTTATCAATACCGACGGGTTATTGGTCTCTCTTAAAATATAAAGATCGGCTTCCTTGACCCCCAGGTTCTTCAGCTTCAATTCCGATATAAGTTCCCTGTGTATGAACTCCGAAAGCTTCTTTCCTTCATCGTCTCCGGGGTAGTAGAATGTCTCCGTGCCCCCCATCCTGTCGTCGGCGAAAGAGTTCTGATGGATGCTTATGGTGATGTCCGGCCTGTATTCGTTGGAAATCCTGACCCGCTCAGCCAGACTCACAAATTCGTTCCTGTCCCTCGTAAGGTACACTCTGGCCCCTTCGGAAGCGAGGCCTTCCGCCAGAGCCCTGGCTATCTCAAGGTTTACATATCCCTCGGAAAGACCCATTGGGCCTGAACTCCCGCTGTCTCCGCCGTGGCCCGGGTCTACCACTATGGTTTTGCCCTTCAAAGGCTTTGCGGAAGTGGGCTTTTCAATTTTTTTGAGTTCCACACCGGTAAAGTAAAACTTTAGTATTTCATCCACCGGGAACCCGAGAAGGGCCATACCTCGGGCGCCGTACTGGCACATCCCCACCCCGTGGCCGAGGCCCATGACCTGGAAAGTAAGGCCGGACACCTTCCAGAAAAACCGGGTAGAAGGAAGATTTAACAGGTTTCTGACCACTTCCCCGTCAAATATCATGTCTCCGATCCTCATTTTCTTTACCCTGCCGGAGGCGGTGCTCTGCACTTTGTCTATAAGGCCGGGGATTTCCTTCTTGTCTGCAGCATTATCGTCAAAATTGATGTTCAGACGCCTTTTTATTTCCCGGATAGAGAAGTTCTTGACATTTTTCCAGTAAGGAGAATCCTTGCAGTAGATGCACTCGACCCTTCTCAGGTAGCTGACCTTATTGCCCCATACGTTTTCCGAGTCCTCGGTAAATCCACCGCAGGCCGGATGGTATACGGCTTCGATGGGGTTGTCGTTATAGACCAGGATGGTCTCCGAGGTCTCCTCCACCGCCTGCCGGATTTTACGGGTGTACTCATCGTATCGGCTGCCCCACTGCTTTTGCCGCCCCTCTTCATCCAGGAACCCCTGACAGTGAAGAGGGTCGGCGCACACGTCGAACTCCGGCTGCCTCCTGCAGCCGCTTCCTCCGAAAATCCTCATGCGCTTTACGGCCAGGGTCCTGGAACATACGGCCTGAGCCTTCAGCGCCTCCTTCGGAAATTCCGGGGGCATGGCAAATGCCACAGCCCCCACGACGTATTCCTCCAGGTCGAGAATCAGGACCTCCTGTTTTTCGGCGTTATAAAGTTTCAAACTCAAGCCTTCACTTTCCCGGGTCATGTGCTACCACCGTCCAAGACAAATTACTCATAGGGAGAACGGGGGAGACCCTCTCTGAACTTACCCCTGGTTTCAATGCCTCCAATGCCCTTTATACCCGTAATGGTGGCGTCTATGACATCCTTTGCGGAAACGATCTTGTCAATGGGCGTAAAAGCCACTTTTTCTATGATAAAGACCGGGTCAAGAGCATGTATGAAAACCCTGTGAGGTGAGCTTGCAAAATTGGCCCCTGCGCGGAGAATACCCTCGTAGTAAGATTGACAGGCTCCGGCAAATATCACCAGGTCATCCAGGGACGGCTCGTATCTCCTGGCATTTCTGACAGTTTCGATAAAATACCTGGAATTTCTGTAGCTCTCTACATCGTTAAAATTTCTCCTTGATTTCAGAAGCCCGTCATGGCCCGTGATCACGAGTATATCGGGATTATATTCCATAAGCAGTTGCTGTATTTTTTTTGACTGGTCCTTTTCCGGGATACACACCCCGTGTGCCTGTATTTCCAGCTGTTTATAGGTTGTCAGGCACAACTCCAGATAGTCCTCATCCCCATCTATATGAAGAACCGTCCCCGGAATGTCAAAAAAACCGTTGTTATCTCTGGATTCATTCCGGGAAAAGCGCTTTTGTCTTTCCAATTCTCTCCTGTAAAAAATGCGTTCCAGGCATTCGTTGCTCCTTTTTATATACTCTCTTTTGTAATCCCTTACTTCGGCAGAGGATGGCAGTATAAGGTCCGTCAAAGGCGCGTCGGCAAGTATCCTGACATTCAGTCCTTTTATTGTGGCGCATTTTTCGGCTTCCCTCACTTCGATGACTTTAAAGAATATGTCTTTGTTGTAAGAAGCCCTCGTCACTATGTCTCCCACCTTGACTTCCGCCATCCCTTCACCCCCCTTATCAGATTTTCACCCCGTTCGGCTTTATTACATAATATGAAAGTAGCAGGGGGGATGTGAGTGAAACTTCCGAGGTGAAAACAATGAATATAGCCGTGGTTCCAGCAAAAAATGAGGAAGGAAGGATAGGCAGAGTCCTTACTCTTCTGGCGGAAACCCGCGCCGATAAAATAATAGCAGTAGTCAACGGTTCCAGCGACAATACCCTGAGAGAAATAAAGTTCCTGCGGCTGTCAAAAGTGGAAATTCTGTATTTCAAGCCGGAATTAGGCATAGATATCCCCCGGGCGGTAGGAGCTTACAGGGCCTTTAAAGAAGGCGCAAAAGCGGTTGTTTTCGTGGATGGAGATATGGTGGGGAATATATTGCTTCTGGTCAACGACCTTTTTTTGTCTGTAAGGGAAAGAGGCGTCGACCTCGCCCTGACCAACTGCTACCCCGACACAGCTTACGGCAACGAGCTCACCGAGCAGGTCCTGCTATTTCGGAAGCTTTTGAACGTCAATCTGGGGATATACCACAGGATAGGCGTGGCCACCCCATCCCACGGTCCTCATGCGGTATCCCGTCGTCTCATGGAAATGGCTGATTTCAGAGACATCGCAGTTCCGCCGGTAATACTGGCCTTTGCCGTCAAACACAACCTTTCCATCGATGTCCCCGCCGCTTTGCACCAAAGCAAACTGGGTTCAAGGACAAGGGACTACTTTCACGCCAGGAAAATCGCCGACACCATAATCGGTGATACCCTGGAGGCTTTTAATTACTTCAACGGCAAGCCCAGAACCCGGACCTTCCTTTACAGGGAGTTCCAGGGTTACAATCCTTCCCGGCGCTTTGACATCCTGGAAAAATTCATGAAAACAAATTAAAAAGCCGGAGATTCCGGCTTTTATTTCAATCCTGCTTATAGTCTTTTTATTTCGTGTATTTGTCGGCCACCTTTGTGGCGCCGCAGGCGTAAGGTTTTATCTTTATCTTGTAGCCGCTGCCCATAACCCAGCCCACCACTTCCCTGATAAGCTCTTTCGTATCCCCATTCTGGCCTATATCCACGTGGACCTCCACATCCAGATCTCCGTAGCGGGTTTTTCCAAGTTCCTCCTTGAGCTGCATCACTGTCTCCAGCGACATGGAGGTCTCGGTGAAAATCTTGTGGCGAAGGTTCTTAACCGAGGACATAAATTTCCTCCTGTAGTAGTAACGGGCCCCTTTGCCCACCCGGTGGACTATAATGGCGGTGACGAAGCACACGTTTTCCCGGGCCTGGGAATCGGTGCCGATTATCAGCTTGTAAGGGGCAGAAGGCTCTTCTTCCATGAAAGACACTATATCCCTTACCACTTCTGAAAGAGATATTCTTCCTTTAGTAGGGCTTATAAAATGCATCGCTATCACATCCTTAATAAGCGAAAAATTTATTTATGTATGGATTAAAGCCTTTACCCCATAATATACACCTGCAGGTTCATTGCATATAAATTCAACCCATATATCTTTCGATGGCGCGGGTCAGGGCGGCGAATTCTTCGAGGGATAATGTCTCCCCCCGGCGATCGGGGTCGATACGGGCTTCTTTCAGGGCCCTGTCCACGGCATCGCCGGCCCCGGGTATGCCGAGCCTCCTTTTCAGGGAATTTTTTACCGTCTTTCGCCGCTCACCGAAGGCAGCCTCGACTACTTTAAAGAAAAGGGGCTCGTTTTCCACCGGCACCCTGGTGCTCTGCCTAAGCGAAAGCCTCACCACGGCGGAATCCACTCTGGGAGGCGGTATAAAAGCGTCTCTCTTTACCGGGCATATGATATCCACATCGGCGTAAAGCTGGACCGCTATGGAAAGTATGCCGTAATCTTTTTTACCGGGAGGCGCCACCAGCCTTTCAGCCACTTCCTTTTGAACCATTACAACCGCCACCGGTATCATGTGACGGTTATCTATAATCTTCATGATGATGGGGCTTGTAATATAATAAGGCAGGTTTGCCACCACTTTAAAATCTGAAGCAAAGTAGCTCTTTCTTATATCACTTAAATCTAATTTTAGCACATCATCTTCAATTATACAAATATTTTTAAAATCACTGGTAACCTTATCCAGAACAGGAACCAGCTCCCTGTCTTTTTCCACGGCCACCACCTTCCCGGCCCTCTCACAGAGCTTTACTGTCAGTATCCCAAGACCCGGCCCTATTTCAAGCACCCCATCCGTTTTGCTTATGCCAGCAGCTTCTATCATGGCCAATACCGGCGCCTCGTCCGTGAGAAAGTGCTGCCCCAGCCGCCTGGCGGGCCTGATGCCAAATTTTTTAATAATTTCTGAAGTCTCCATACTGCCGCTCCTTTCGCCTAATTACAGTTATAACAAGCAATGCCTTTTTTTGCCGGGAAGTGAATTTTTGCCTGCGCTGTCCCCCATTAAAAGTTTCTCCATTAAAAAAAGATAGGTTCCCCTATCTTTTTTTATTCTAGAATGTGTACTTTTATCCTTCTCGCGCCGCATTTCCGCTTTTTTTAACAAATCTAAATCCGGGCACGGCATCAAATACGTATTGTCTTCCGGGCTTTCAGTTCTCTTTTGATATATAATGTCTTACTCTAAATTCCACTCCGAGGTCTTGCGCCAGCTTGCGGCATTTTTCCACATCTACGGCGGGCAAATCCACAACTGAAAGCACTACTCTCGGGACATAGTTCTTGCATTTTCTGGCAAACTCCAGGACGGAATAAAAGGCTTCTTCACCGTACTCCGAATGACAGAGCTCGTTGTATTTCTCGGCGTTTTCCGCATTGAGGCTGATGGAAATAACGTCAACAAGCCCCTTGAACTGAGGGGTAACGTCTTCGCCGTATATGAGGTTGGCCTGACCGTTGGTATTTATGCGTACGGGCACATTCGGGTAATTTTTCTTCAGGTGGCGCGCCACGTCCAGCACAGTCTGGAGGCGCAGTAGCGGCTCTCCGTAGCCGCAGAAAACCACCTCTTTATAACCGGTGGGATCTCCGATGGCTTCTATGATTTCCCTGGTAGTGGGTTCTTTTTCCAGCCAGAGGTTATATCCGCCGACCCCCGGCCCCTGCTGCCTTATGCAAAATCCGCACCTGTTGGTACACCTGTTGGTGATGTTTAAATACAGGGAATTGCCTAACTTGTACGCTATCATCGCTTTGCACCGTCCATCAGAATCTGGTTAACACTTGATATTTTAACACAAGGGCTTAAATATGACAACTTAAATTATAAAAACAAAAATCCCGCATGTGCGGGATTAATTCCGGCCTTATACATATCATTTTTTCAAACGGGGTATCTTATATTGCAATCATCCACACCCAATCTCACCGTTGATGTTACCAGAATATCGACCTTCAGTACAACTTTCTCCAGCAGCTGGGTCTCGCTCAGCAGTTCAGGTATAACGCTTTCCACGGAGGGAAACGGGATGCATTTCATACCCGGGGCGGCACCCGTTAAATCCACGAAAAAGCTGAAATCCACGTCTTCCCCCTGCTCATATTCGATGTTGTCGGTGCCGATGTAAAAAATCTGCTTGTGGACGGTGCCCTGGATAATGACCTTATTGGTGATTACCTGACAAGTGATATCGGTTACGGCCGCCTCAATATTCCTTATCTTCTGAGCGGGTCTTTCCATTGTCACAATATCCTGGAGGAGCGTTTGCCCGGTAACCTCCCCTTTGACTTGCTCCGCCAATATGGTCTTGCCGGTTACCGGCAGTAAATTAAGCTCGGTATTTTGTGTCACTATCACAGAAAACTGCATTACCACTTTCTGCAGCAGGCCGGTCTCATTTTCCAGAGTGTAATTTATGGTTTCTATAACCGGCTTGACCTGGACGTTCATCCCGGGGCCGGCTCCGGTTACATCTACGAACAGGCTGAATGGCACGTCTTCCGCCTGGTGGTACTCTATATTGTCGGTGCCCACATAGAATATCTGTTTATGTAGTATCCCCTGAATGACCACCTTGTCGGTAATCACATCAGTGGTGATATCTTTTACCGCTGCGGTGATTTCATCCACCTTTTGAGCGGGATTGGAAAGCTGAACCGCGGTTTCTACTATGAGCTGCTGGGAGCCCTGGCCCGCCACCTGTGGAACATAATACAGCGGAGTTCCAATACCCGGTATCACTTCGAGCAATTGAGTGTCACTGACCACGGCCTTAAACACCAGAATTACCTTCTGGTGCACGGTGGTCGGGTCCAAAAGGGTATAATTTACGTGTTCTATGGTTGGAGTCACAGTGACATTCATACCCGGTGCGGCTCCCAAAATATCAACGAAATAACTCACAGGAATGAACTCCGTCTGATGGTGGATTACCGCATCTGCTCCCACGTAAAATATCTGTTTGTGAAGCGTTGCCTGAATGATTACCTTGTCCTGAATGACATCCGTCCTTAAATCATCCACCCGAGCCCTGATTTCCCGGATTTTGACCGCCGGATTCGCCAGGGTCACAGTGGATTCTACCATCTTCTGGATGGAACCTTCCCCAATCAAAACGGGAACCTGAATCAATGGGTCCATAATACCCCCTCCTTTTTGGTTTTTTTCAAATGTTATAATGTCGATGAACCCATCTCCCCCCTCCCGTCGGACTTTATTATTTTCATTTTCCGTTTGCTCCTGACCGTATTCCGCCCCTTCGGATTCTTTTTTGCCCTCCCCTTTAACTTCTCGCTCTCTTTCGCAAACCGCCTGCAATTTACCTTCCATTTCTACCGTTTGTTCCGGTATTTTTCGCTGTTCCTCTGCCTGTTCTTCTGTCATACGCTCGCAAATGTCCTCTTCGTGGTTTCCACTGCTTTCTATTGCATTTTGAATTTGTATTGCACTTCGAACATCATCTCTTTCAGCGATTTCTTCCAGAACGAGTTCTTTAAAGAAAAACGATTTGTCCCCTTCGTCCTCCACCTCCCCTTCTGGCATTTCGTCCGCAGTGTTTGACGGGCCTTTGACACGCAGTCTCACGAGAAAAAGGCAACAGGCCACAACAACCGCAATTATTACTGCGACTATAACCGGTGCTGCCATTATCTCTCCTCCTTTTATACTATGGCGGCCCGCCTTGAAGTGTTACAATACCCGAGCCAAAAAAAATTTTCATATATCGACTATTGGTTAATTTCATTATATGAATGATATCTTGAAAGGGTTCCGCATCAATCTTATGTCAAAAAGTAATTTTGCTTTGATAATTTACTAAGGGGTTACGGTGGATTAAGGCTGGCAGTCCCCTTATGCCATAACACCTCTTAAAAAACATGTAAAATAAAAAAAGAGGTTTACACCTCTTGCTCTTTCAGAAGTATTTTTCGCCGTCTCTTGTTACTATCCCTTCACTTACCAGCTTTTTCAATATGGGGGATAAGATTTTGTATTTAAGGTTCATGCTCTGGCTGATCTCGCTGGAAGTAATTCCAGGATGCCTTTTTATCATAATTGTCACCGCCTTTTCGCTGTTGGAAAGCACCGGCCTCCTGGATTCCTGTTTGCCGCATGGAGCTTCGCGAAGGCTGCCCCCGCAGGACACATCTTCGGGTTTCAAATCACCGGACGGATTTTCAGCGTCATCCTTTAAATACGGTTTTTTGCGGTAATAGGCCTTTACCGAAAAATCGCTGTCCAGAATCACCTGGTATTCTCCGTCGGGCAGCCTGCAAAGCGCATTTGCACCGTCGGGCCCGTCCCGCACATTAATCACTTCTACTTCTACCTGCGAGAAATCCTTAAAGAAAGCTGCTATCTTTTTTGCCAGATCCTGCATCATAATACTCACCCCCCGTTTTTAAAAAGTTTTTGAACCGCAGTCGCCTAACCGTTTTTAAAATAATAATTCTTTATAGAAATCTCAAATTCACTTTCCAGCATCTCGCCCCCGGCGGCAAGGACAACCTTTCTCGGCCTGGCCGCTACGTCCACCCTGCTTGCATCCAGGTTTTCCCTGCCCTTAATATAAAACCGGAATTCCAGCTCGTCGATGTCCTGGTGCACCAGATGATCCCTTCCGACATAAGCCGCATTTACCCGAAGCCTGCCCCCCACCCAGAAACCGGCCTCATCCGCCTCCATCCATTTTTCTATCCCATGCAGGGTTACATCTTTCGCAAAGAGTGCGGGCGCGGCAAGGGGCATGATGTGAGAAAGACGGCGCGTCCTCTCTTCTACAAAAACCTGCCGGTACCGCCGGTTCGAGGGATCCGGCGCCCCGGTCACAAGATACAGATCCTCCTGGCAGGTGGCCTCTACGTCAAAGCTCAATAAAAAAACCGTATCTAACCGGGTCGGGCCTACAATTTCCCCGGACACCTCCGTTATCCTTGCATTTACCTGCACCTGCATATCCTCTCGGCCGCCCCTCACATCCCCAAGCACTCCGAAAGGCACCAGATTTTTCCTGCAGCGGACGACTCCGTCGGCTCCAGCATAATAAACGTGGACGGCCAGCCCGCCCTGGATTAAAAACCTGTGATCCAAAACCGTTACACTCAGGTTTTCAACCTCACCCTTTATGTCCTCGACAAGCTTTACCGGATAATCCAGGACTATTTCGTTTTTTTCCATCAGGTCAATGGTCTTTGTCTCCATGATCTTTTCCACCCGGAAGAGTTCCCGTTCTATTCCTTCCCGTGGAATTATATCCACCACCGCCGGGGTGGACCTTCGGCAAACGGCGGTATATCCTATTTCCACCAGGGCTCTTATCTCCAGGCCCCCATCCTTTAAAACCCCCGAAAGGTGAAGTATCCTGGGTTTTAATTCATATGACACCGCGGTGTCCACATCAGCCGCCGGGTGGCTTCTGCAAAAGTTTATCTCGACATACCGGTACGCCGAAAGAAGATTTTCGCCTACGTAAAAAACTTCAACCCCCATTATGCCCTGGACCACCAGCAGACCTTCCTTTATCTCACAGGAAACCCCTTCAACCCTCCCGTACAAATCCACAAGATTGTTAACAGGCGGTTTTAGAAGGCAAATTTCCTCTATTAAAAAAGAAAACTCCCCCTGGCCTATCACTTCTTTTAACAGCAGTTCTTCTTTTACCACCTGATACCCGTCCTGTTCAAAATCCGTCACTACCAGGCTTTCCTCTTTCTTTAAAACCTTTACTTTCAACCTGCAGGCCATCATGATACCGTAATATCCCGCCTTAAGAGACGGCCGGCAGTGCACATCCGAAAAAGCCGCCGTAACCCTGGCAAGGTGTTCCGGTTCCGCCTCATCGCACGGAATGACCCTTTCAAGGGGGATGAATATCTGGCCGTGTTTTTCCAGGCCGGCTCCATCCACATAGAACACGTCCGCAGAAATCTCCCCTTCTACCGCTACAAGGCCTTTTAAAACCCTTGCTTCCACTCTATCCATATGGGGCCTTACGGCTATAATCCTCCGGCAGTCGGATTTTTCAAAAAAACCCGTTATACCGGCCACATCCGTTTCTTCCTTTATAACCCGGAAGGTCGCTATCCTCCCCGTCCTTGCCTCCAGCGTCTTCGCAAAAGCAGCCGGCCTTTCAATCACGGCTTCGAGCCTGAAGTTTAATAAAAAATCCACCGAAAGAGTATCCTCCGCCAGATGATATTGCCGGATTTCCGGGACACAGGCAACTCGCACTTCCATCCCGTCGAGGACTTTTTCCGGGTAAAAAACGTACCTGACCGGCCGCCTGACTTCAACACAGCGGAGGGTGCCTTCCCTGCCCGAAAAATACACGACCGCCGCGAGGGTTGCGGAAACTACCACCGCCCCCTTTTGAATACGGTGATCCGCATCCTTAACTTTCGACACCACGTCGGTTACGTTGGCAGGGCAGGGTTTCAGCTTTATATCCTGCTTCAATTCCTTTGTATAAACTTTCTCCCACAGGATTTCTTCGGTTCTAAAAAGTTCCAAGGTTACCTCCCTCCATTATAATCTTTATGAAAAAAAATCCCCTTTTATGAAAAAAATGCTCGGGAAATATTCGGGGACCCGGAGCATTTTTAACCTTGGCGGTTCAGAACATAAATATCACACTGGAGTTTTGGAAAAAAGTCGGGAGACCGGGTGAAGGGCCAAAACCGGTGGATGTGGTCGCAGAGATGTATCTACATTAACTTAAACAGCTCCCGGGCATTTGATGTAGTGGTTTTTTCCACCTCCTGCAAGGTAATCCCCTTAATATGGGCCAGGGCTTCAGCTATAACTCTCACCCTGGTGGAGTCGTTTCTTTTGCCCCTGTAGGGCTCGGGTGAAAGGTAAGGGCAGTCGGTCTCCAGCAGGATTTTTTCTAAGGGCAGCTTTGCCGCCACTTCTTTGGGCCTTTTTGCGTTTTTAAAGGTAATGGGGCCGCCGAAGGAAAAATAAAACCCCATGTTCATGAACTCTCCGGCTATCTCGTAGCTCCCGGAATAGCAGTGCATGAGGCCTCTTTTTATACCCGAACGCTTTAAAATTTCCAGGGTGTCCCCGTGGGCCTCCCGGTCATGGACCACCACCGGAAGGCCCACTTCCTTTGCCAGTTCCAGCTGCTCCGAAAAAACTTTCTTTTGAATTTCCCGGTCGGAAAAGTCGTAATAGTAATCAAGGCCTATTTCCCCAACGGCTACCACTTTTGGGCTTTGAGCGAGGTTCCGCAAGATCTGGAGGTAGCCTTCCGGGGCTTTCCGGGCCTCGTGGGGGTGAACCCCCACGCAGGCGTAAACAAAATCGTACCTTTCGGCAAGTCTTACGGAAAATTCACTGGTATGGAGGTCTGAGCCGGCATTTATGACAAATATTCCCGCCTCTTTTATTTTTTGAATAACTTCTTCCCGGTCGGGGTCGAAGGCATCATCGTCCAGGTGGGCGTGGACGTCTACAAGCATAAAACCTCCTCCTGCGCGCTGTAATCTCATGACCCGCCGGTTAAATTTAAATCCTGAGTTTATCTTTATAATCAGTAAATTCATCGGCGCGGGGTCATGACCGGTATGAAAATAACTTTCTGCACCGAAATCAAATTTTATTTCACTTTCGCACCGGATTCTATGTCTTCATCGACAGTGATAAGCGTGAGTTTTCCGGCGTTGGAAGCGGCGAGCAGCATCCCCTGGGATTCGATACCCCGGAGCTTTGCGGGCTTCAGGTTCGCCACCACCACTATTTTTTTGCCTACCAGCTGTTCGGGAGCATAATGCTTTGCGATCCCGGCGACTATCTGACGGCTCTCGTCGCCGATTTTTATCCGAAGCTTGAGGAGCTTGTCGGCGCCCTTCACTTTTTCGGCCTCCAGCACCTCCGCCACCCTGAGGTCGAGCTTTGCAAATTCTTCAATGGAAACCAGGTTCGCGGCCGCTTCTTCGGCGGGCTTTACTCGAGCTTCAACGCCGTTTCGCCTGTCATCAATTTGTTTTTCCCCATCCCCCGCCGTCTTGACAATGTCTTCGGGTTCTTCAATCCTGGGGAAGATGATTTCCTTTCTTTCAACGCAAAGCCCTGCCGGCAGTTTGCCCCATGTCTTTACGCTCTCCCACGTGGCAAGACTTTCATCGGCTATGCCCAGCTGCTGCCTAATTTTGGCCGGGGTGTTGGGCATAAAGGGCGATATGTGCACCGATATGATGCGGAGGGCCTCCGCCAGGTTGTAGAGCACGGTGGAAAGGCGGTCTTTTTTGTCGGGATCTTTTGCAAGGCTCCAGGGCATGGTTTCATCGATGTATTTGTTGGCCCGACCGATGAATTTCCATATCTCCTGAAGCGCGCCGGAAAACTCCAGACCGTCCATCAACGTTTCCACCCTGCCGGGCAGGGCCTCGGCCATCGCCGCAAGCTCCCTGTCGATTGCTTCGGCGGGACCGGGGGATGGAATCTTTCCGCCGCAGTATTTTTCAATCATTGTAACGGTGCGGGAAAGCAGGTTCCCCAGGTCGTTGGCCAGGTCAAAGTTTATCCTGTCCACCAGTGCCTTGTTGGAAAACACTCCGTCGGCCCCGAAGGGAATCTCCCTCAAGAGGAAATACCTTACGGCATCCACGCCGTAAAGGTCCACCAGCGCCCTGGGGTCTATCACATTGCCTTTGGACTTGGACATCTTGCCGCCTTCCAGTATAAGCCAGCCGTGGCCGAAGACCTTTTTGGGCAGCGGCACACCTAAAGCCATGAGCATGATGGGCCATATGATGGTGTGGAACCTGACTATTTCCTTGCCCACCAGGTGTACATCAGCGGGCCAGTATTTGTTAAACAGCGCGTCATCCTCCAGGGAATAGCCCAGAGCGGTTATATAGTTTGAAAGGGCGTCGATCCAGACGTAAATCACATGCTTTTCATCAAAGGGCACGGGAATACCCCAGTCGAAGCTGGTACGAGAAACGCACAGGTCTTCAAGGCCCGGTTTCAGGAAATTGTTTATCATCTCTCTCTGCCGGGAAGGCGGCTGGATGAATTCCGGATGGCTTTCGATGTACTCGATCATCTTATCTCTGTATTTGGAGAGTCTGAAGAAGTAAGCCTCTTCCCGAATGAGTTCCACGGGGCGACCGCAGTCGGGGCACTTGCCGTCCACCAGCTGGTGCTCCGTGAAAAAGGACTCACAGGGTGTGCAGTACCATCCTTCGTATTCACCCTTATATATGTCTCCCTGGTCGTATAACTTCTGGAAAATGTTCTGGACGGCTTTGACATGGTAATCATCGGTGGTGCGGATAAAGTGATCGTAGGAAACATCCAGTGTCTTCCACAGTTCTTTAATCCAGGCCACAATTTCGTCAACATACTCTTTGGGGGTCTTGCCGGCCTCCTCGGCCCTGCGCTGAATCTTCTGGCCGTGCTCATCGGTGCCGGTGAGGAAAAAAACATCGTAACCGGTGAGCCTCTTGAACCGTGCCATGGCGTCGGCCGCCACCGTAGTATAGGAATGGCCGATATGAAGTTTGTCGCTGGGGTAGTATATGGGTGTTGTAATGTAAAAGGTTTTCTTTTCCATGTGATTTCCTCCTTCTATTTATTTTTTGTTTCATTTTTCACCGGAGCGGTTAAAGCGCCCAACCTGCGGTACTCCCGCCGGGAGAAAAGTTTGTTGTCGGCAAAAAACGCCCCGTCAATAAAACCGTCAACAAAAATCCCCCGCCCCCGTAAAGGGGCGAGGGACTTCCTCGCGGTACCACCCTAATTTGCCCGTGAAAGGGCCTCGGCCAGGTACGGGAAACGAGTTTCTCCCATCCGCGCGCACAGCCAAAAGCGCGAAACGGAAAAACTTTTCCGATACCCGAAGGCTTTTTAACGGGCCTTAACCGTTGCCGCCTACTTTGCTTCGACGGCCCGACTCCGGGGCCATGTTCGGCAGGGTCTTCGGAACCGGCTCTCACCTCGCCCGGCTCTCTTTGTCCTATCCCCCTGCTTACTCTTCCCTTCATGGTCTTTAAAAGTATGTCAGCAATTATATACCACAATATGTAACAAAAGTCAAGCGCGCCCGCAGGGGCCGACCGGGTCCAATTGCCCCTTTTGTCGTTGATGTTTTAAAAGCAGGCGGTCTCAAACGCGTTTACATTGACGTAAATTTAAAGAAATCATATAATTATCTTGCTACATACCTACCGGCCGGTATGCCCCGAAAAAAGGAGGAAGCCGATGGACGTTATCTTGAAAGCCCGGAACCTCACCAAATATTATCAGATAGGCGAAATAAGGGTGGAGGCATTAAAGGGGGTAACTTTCGATATATATGCGGGAGAATTCATTGTGGTGCTGGGCCCCAGCGGGTCCGGGAAAAGCACCCTGCTGAACCTCATCGGCGGCATGGATGTACCAAGCTCGGGTGAAATTTATTTCAAGGGCAGACCCCTCCACGGCGCCCCGGAAAAAGTCCTCACGGAATACAGGCGCGATGCGGTGGGATTCGTGTTTCAGTTTTACAACCTCATGCCCGATTTGACCGCCTACGAAAATGTAATGCTGTCGGTGGAGATCGCCAAAAACCCCCTGAATGCGAAGGAAGTTCTGGAGCACGTCGGTCTTGCCGACAGGGCCGACCATTTTCCGGCCCAGCTGTCGGGCGGCCAGCAGCAGAGGGTGGCCATCGCCAGGGCTGTGGCCAAAAACCCGGAGATACTGCTGTGCGACGAGCCCACCGGGGCGCTGGATTCTTCCACGGGAATACAGGTGCTGAAGGTGCTCAGGGATTTTAACCGCATGTATAAAAAGACCGTGGTGGTCATCACCCATAATGCGGCCATTGCAAAGATGGCGGACCGCGTTTTTTATTTAAAAGACGGGAGATTGGAGCGCATCGAAAATGTGCCAAATCCCCTGCCGCCCGGGGAGGTGTCGTGGTGATACTGAAAAGCAAGATGTGGCGGGACATCGGCGAAAATAAAACGGCGTATGTCGCCTGTGCTGTTGTTATCGTCATAGGGCTTATGACATATACTTCCATGCAGTTGGTCAGAGATAATCTTGCTGTCGCCAGAGAGGAGTTTTACAGGCAGTATCATTTTGCCGACGGCTTTGCAAAAATCCGGGCGATGCCGTATTCCCGGGTAGAAAAGCTCGAAGAAGTAGAGGGCATAGACCAAATCCAGGGGAGGCTGGTGCATGACGTCCGGGTTTTGATGCCGCAAAAAGAGAAAAATGTGTATTTGAGGCTGATTTCCCTGGACACGGACAAATCCGATAGTCTCAACGGAGTAAAATTGTCCAGGGGTTCGTTTCCCGGCGAAGGAGAAAAGGCTATAGTTCTGGCTGACAAGTTCTTCGACGCCAACCGGCTCTCTCTGGGCGATACGCTTACGGTGATCATTGAAGGCAAAAAGGTGGAGCTTAAAATTGCCGGGACAGGTCAGAGCCCGGAGTATATTTACGCCATGAAAGACGTTCAGACCATTTTCCCCGATCCACAAGCTTTTGAGGTGGCATATATGCCTTATGATGTCATGGAAGGCCTGTTCAATCAGAAAGGGACGGTCAACGATATATCGTTTACTTTAAAGCCGGGTTACGGGTTTGACGATGTAAAAGAACGGCTTGAGACGGAGCTGGAAAAATACGGCCTGGAAAGCTTAATTCCGGCCAGGGACCAGATGAGCAACGCCATATTGACCCAGGAATTGAAGCAGCTGGAAAAGACCTCCAGAAGCGTTCCGCTGCTTTTTCTCTTAATTTCTGCCATTATACTGTACATCATGCTCAAAAGGCTGGTGGAATCCCAGCGGGGGCAGATAGGGACCCTCATGGCCTTTGGATACAGGAAGGGCGAGATCCTTTTTCACTATCTTTCTTACGGCCTGATAGTGGGCGCGGCCGGAGGCGTGATGGGAGGCATTCTCGGCACGGCCCTTTCCGCATCCATGACAAAAATGTATCAGGAATTTTTCAGCCTGCCCGGGCTTGCCGGGAGGTTTTCTGTAAAATATTTTCTTTCCGGCATATTGTTGTCGGTGGGCTTCAGCCTTATTGGAGCTTTTGAGGGGGCAAAGGGGATTTTAAGGCTGAAGCCGGTGGACGCCATGCGCCCGCCGGTCCCGGTATTTAACAGAAAATCGCGGCTGGAGCAAATACCGGGTTTCTGGGCGGCTTTTACGGTACAGGGGCGCATGGCCGTAAGAACCATGCTCAGAAATAAGGGCCGGAGCTTTTTTACTTTTATCGGAATCGTATTTACCTTCAGCATCATGGCCTCGCTGTGGTCCATGATGAGTGCCAGCGATGTTATGATAATAGACCAGTTTACAAAGGTTCAAAAATATGATATTAAGATGACGTTCACCCGAGCCGTGCCTTCAAATGAAGCGGTAAGCGAGCTGGCCAAGGAAAAAGGAGTAAAGCGAGTCGAACCGGTGGCGGAAGTGCCTGTGAGCCTTCAGTATCAGCAACACAAAAAAGATGTGGTGGCTCTAGCGCTGGTGCGGGATTCGGAGCTTTATACCCCTGTTGATAAAGGCGGGGACCGGGTACCGATCCCCGAACATGGAATGTTGCTGTCCGAACAGATTGCCCAAAAATTAAATGTCGGAGCGGGAGACAGGATACGGGTAGAAAGCCCGTGGGCCAGGGAGTCGCCGGTGTATGCGGAAGTGGCGGGGATAATTCCCCAGTACCTCGGCTCCAACGTATATATGAGCCAGGATTACTGTTTTAAGCTGCTTGGGCAGGGTAAAATGGCTACATCAGTCTTTATAGCCATGGACAATAATTATATTCCCGCTCTAAAGCAAAAATACTTTACCTCAAAAGTTGTAAGCACAATCGAGGAGAGGCGGCAGACCATAGATAAATATAGGCAGCTCATGGGTTCCTATTCGTATACGATATGGATGATGGCGCTGCTGGCGGTGATAACGGGTTTTGCCATAGTTTACAACTCAAGTATAATTACGCTGGCCGAAAGGAAAAGGGAACTTGCTTCCCTTCGGGTCCTGGGAATGCGGCCGGGGGAAGTGATGGAGGTAATTTCGGTGGAACAGTGGTTTATAGGCATTTGCGGCATTCTGGCAGGCATTCCCCTGACATTTGCTATAAATCTGGGGATATCCAGAAGCATGAGCAGCGAGCTTTATTCGATACCGGCAGTGACAGACCCGTGGGCACTGGTGCAGGCTCTGGCAGGGACGGTACTCGCCATATGGCTGGCCCTGCGGTGGATAGCCCGCAGGGTAAATGAGCTGGACCTGGTGGATGTCTTGAAGGAAAGGGAATAACGGTGAGGGAGTGGAGGAACATGAAGAGGCCGGTGAAAATGGCATTGATAATTGCCATTGCCGTAATCGTTGCGGCGTATGCGGCATTTAACGCAATGCAACCCCTTAAAGCTGAACTTATAGAAGTAAACCCGCAGACGGTGTCGCTGGATTTTAAGGAAGAGGGAATTGTGGAAGCGGCATTGGACCGCCCTGTCTATAGTATGGTAAGCGGAGAAATCACAAATCTTGCGGTGCAGGAGGGTCAGCGGGTATCTAAAGGAGCCCTGCTGGTGCAGATTAATACAAAAGATATGCAATACCAACTGGCACAATTGAAGGCCCAGCGCAAAAGTCTGGAAGGTCAGGAAGAAAAAACGTTCCAGGAAATCGAGCAGCAGTTAGAAGGGCAGAAGCTCGCGCTGGAGGAAACACAACGGCAATTAGACAGGAGCCGGGAAGATTACCAGAGGACGAAAACCCTGTTTGAAAGCGGTGCGGTGCCCGAAGTGGAGCTCGAGGCCGCCGAAAATGCGGTAAAGCGGCTTGAAAATGAGCTTTTGCAGCAGAGGTCGAAGCTTCAACTTTTGATGGAGCAGGTCGCCCCCATGGGGGCGGGTACTTCCGGAGAAATACCCGCCCAAAACCGCATCGGGAACACCCCTGCAAAGCAGTATTTCCAGGGTATGATTGAAGCGGTGGACGCCCAGATAAAACAGCTGGAATATCAGATTGGAAACAGCCGCATTACCGCTCCCGTCGACGGCATTGTACAGGAAGTTGACGTAAAGCCAGGGATGGTGGTCTCGCCCCAGATGCGGCTTATGAAAATTGTGGGCACGGGCAGATATGAGATAAATACTTACCTGCTTGCCGAAGATGTGCTCCATGTCAGGGAAGGGATGAAGGTTACACTCATTCAAAAAAGGAAAGATGGAGATTACAGGTTCTACGGGATCGTTAAATCCATCGCCCCTTCGGCTGTCGAAAAAGTGTCGGCTCTGGGCCTCATTGAGCGAAGGGTAAAAGTTACCGTTCAGCCTGAGGGAAATATGCCAGAGCTTCGGCCGGGATACAGCGTGGATGTGGAGTTTCGGGTGCTGGAGCAGAAGGATAAAATGGCGGTGCCCAAAACATGCCTTTTCCCTTACGAAGGTGGGGACGCCCTCTGGGTCGTGCGAGACGGCCGCGCCCGGGTCCAGAAAGTAACAAAAGGGATGGAAACCCAGGAACTGGTGGTCATTGAGCAGGGCTTAAAGCCCGGAGATAAAGTCATAAAAAATCCCCGGCTCGAAGGTCTGAAGGAGGGGAAAAAGGTCCGGGGATAAGGGTCGAGTTCGGCCCGCCGGGCTTTGCGCAAACCATCACTGTTATTTTTTCACAGGTAAGATCATCTATGCGAAGTAATCTTTTCATTACATACTCAACATCGGTCTTTGTATCATTTAATTTTATTCTCAACCCTTTACCCGGAGTTTCAGAGCCCTGCTTTTCCGGCACCACGGATGCTTGTCGAATTTTAACGCCCGCCGGAGGCGGCTTTCGACAGGTTTACAAACAATTTTCCACACCGCTGAACTTAATGCCTTATGGAGTGCAAAAAATTCCTTGCCTTTTGCTCAAATCTCTTTTTTCGCATCATTGAAGTCTTTCCGGCCCGCGCCCCGTATTTGACGCACTTAAGGAGGGGCAGAGTTATTTGCAAATTTTTAACTGTAAAATTTTTTAGTTACTATTGACTTTTATTGGCATTTCTGGTATGATTTAACCCAGAAAGATATGTCGAAAATTGACATATAGGGGGCAAAAACATGAAATCAACAGGGGTAGTTCGCAAAGTTGACGAATTGGGGCGCATAGTAATTCCCATGGAACTAAGGAGAACTCTAGATATATCCAAAAAGGATTCACTGGAGATTTTCGTCGATGCGGACCGGATTGTCTTGAAGAAGTACGAGCCCGCGTGCATATTTTGCGGCAGTGCGGAAGATATGGTAAACTTCAGGGGCAAGAATATCTGCAAAAAATGCCTCAAAGAAATAGAAGCTGTCAGCGCCGAAAACGCAAACCGTTAAATGCAAAAATTAAAGAAGAGACCGGGTCTCTTCTTTTTTATTTTATTTATTTTAGCCTCACTTGGTTTTGCATCAGCAGTAATTTTTCGGCAGGGGGTTTATTTCCCCGCCATTAGGCTGGTCTCCATCATCAGCTCTCTTGACCTGGCGGCGGCTTTTTTGATGGCCTCGATAATGGAATTTGTGAACCCGAGGCTTTCCAGCGTTTCAATACCGGCCATGGTGGTGCCCCCGGGCGACGTGACTTTTTTCCTCAGATGCCCCGGGGCCTCGCCGGTTTCCAGGGCCATTTTTGCCGCACCGAACACCGTCTGGATGGCGAGCTTTTCCGATATCTCCCGCTCAAGGCCAGCCTTTATGCCGGCTTCTATCATTGCCTCCATCATGAGGTAAACGTATGCCGGTCCGCTGCCGGAAAGCCCCGTCACCGCATCCAGGGCCTCTTCCTCCACATGGATCACCTTTCCAACCGACGAGAAGATCCCGTCCGCCACCTCAAGGGCTCCGGGCCCGGCATAGCGGCCCCTGGCCACGGCCGTAGCCGATTCTTTCACCTGACAGGAGGTGTTGGGCATTGCCCGGATCACCTGAACTCTGCCGCCCAGGCGGCTTTCAATAAAGGCGGTGCTGATCCCGGCCGCCACCGATATCAGGACATGGTCTGCGGTGACATATTCCCTGATAGTGAGGAGAAGCTGATTCACATCTTTGGGCTTTACGGCTATCACCAGTGTGGTGCATTTTGATACCACCTCCCTGTAATCCCGGGTGGTGTTCACGCCATATTTTTCGGCGAAATGACGAAGCCTTTCATCGTTTTTCCGGTTTATTACAAATATCTCCCCCGGCATGTAGACGCCGCAGCTCAACATTCCCTTCAGCAGCGCTTCCGCTATGGAACCCGCGCCGATAAGGCCGAGATTGCCTTTCTCCATGAGTTATACCTCCCGCCATTTGTGGTTCATAGTGCAGTAAATAAAAAACCTTTCGCCCAGCAAAGGACGAAAGGTTTAAATTCCGCGGTACCACCTTTTTTGGTCATAAAGACCCGGCTTTGAGGTACGCCCCGAAAAAGCATCCGGGGTTATACCCTCCCCTTTTTAACGGAGGGGAAGTTCCGTTTAGGCTCATCGCCAACAGCTCCGGGGCGGGTTCGGAAAGCCGTTTGCGCAAGAAGCCTTTCAGCCGACGAGCTTCTCTCTCTTTTCGCCTGGGCCGTTCCTACTGTTCCCCATCAAAGCTTTTATCGTTTCAATGAATTTTTTGTTAAATTATATTATATCACCTTTTTATATAGTGTCAATATCTTTTTTGACGATCACCTGTAGATGAGCCACAGTTTCGTTCACACTACTTTATTAAAGTTAAAAAGACATTGCAAAGGGTGGGTATCCCTGAG
>NZ_JBJYKD010000035.1:0-29038 GCF_049310025.1 Thermorhabdus hydrogeniformans
TTCCAAAACATTCCTTATGAAATTTTCAAGGTTCGGGAAAAGAAGTAAAAAAGTAGGGTTTCTACACTAGAATCATTTATATATTTTTTTATAAGATTCGACATCATCACTAAAAGCCTCCCGCATCAGGAGACACGGCCGCTGAATTTAAAGAACCTGACATTGTGGATGATCCGGTAGCCGCACTGCCGGAAACCGGAATATATACAACATTCTCAAGTTTTATCTTCGCAAGGTTGTAGTTGTATATAGCCTGGGATCTTTGAAGCCTGATGCGCTTTAGTGCCTCTTCCGCAGCCATTACATCAACACTGCGAACAATCCCCGCCTCGTAACTCAATTTTGCGAGGCGCAGGCTTTCTTCAGCAGCCTCGACGGATTTGTCAAGCAGCGGTATATTCCCCCCGGCTACCCTTAAATCCAGCAAAATCTCCCTTACTTCAGCCTCGACCTGGCTTACCGCATCATCAAGTTTCATTCTTGCCTCTTCCAGATTGTATTCTTTTTCTTTGTATTTAAAAGTATTCGAAGGATAAACCTTGCTTATAAGGTCAAAATCCAGTTGAGCTATATCCAGATTCCACCTGGCCTGAATAATGTCCATCCTGTTTTTTTGCGCATCTTCCAGCAGCTTTTTCAGGTCCGCCTCCTTATCCAGAGGCCTGTATTCAAATTCGTCCGTCAGCTCGACCGGCCTGTCCATTTCTATCCCCAAAAGCCTTTTTAAATTTATATAAGCCTTCTCTTTTTCCGATTCGGCTTTCTGATAATCAGCCTGCGCTTTGGCCAGCTGGGTTTGAGCGTCAAGCACATCTTTTCTGGCCACGGTGCCGGATTTGAACTTCGCCTGGGCAATCCTGAGCATTTCCTCCTGCATTTTCAGCGACTCTTCAGAAATCCTGTAATTGTCATCGGCCGCCAGCGCCGCATAATAGGCGGCTTCAACACCGAACCTTACGTTCCTTATCGTCGCATCTACGCCGACTTCCGCCATCTTCACCCCGAAATCGGCCCTCTTTTTGCCCAGTTCAAATCCGTACTTTACATCAAAATCATTCTTAACCATATCGGGCGTATTTTTATCCTTATAAACTATTTCTTTCTTTGCAAGATTAGCTTTCTCTAAAGCAAGCTTTGACAGATGTATCTGCGGATTATTATTTTCCGCCATCCTTATCGCATCGGCAAGGGATAATTTCAAGACTCCGGTTTCTTTTTCCTTCAGGCCGTCAACCGCATACGCAAAACCGCCGGCAATCACCGCGCAAGCCAGGATGACCGCCACGAAAAACCCTTTCAGTCGAAAATCGTAAAACATCTTTTACCTCCTTTTTGAGCCGTGACACTGATTCGCCTTTTCTACCAGGACAATATTTTGCTTATTTGCCCGTAGGCTCCATCGAAATCCGGGTCCTTCTTATTCTTTTCCTGAATCCAGCCCATATTTTTCCAATATCTTCCATAATTGTATAAACCACCGGTATTACCACAAGCGTGAGGAGTGTCGAAATTGTAAGCCCTCCGATAACGGCAGTGGCCATCGGAGCCCTCATCTCCCCTCCTTCGCCGAGGCCCAGCGCCAGAGGGAGAAGGCCCAAAATCGTGGTCAGTGCAGTCATCAATATGGGTCTAAGCCTTACAGGCCCCGCTTTTATAATTGCTTCCGTGCGGCTCATGCCTTTATGCCTCAACTGATTTATATAATCTACCAGTACAATGGCGTTGTTAACCACAATCCCGGCCAGCATGATTACTCCAATAAACGCCGGCATGTTGAAATGTCTTGCCGTAACAAGCAGGGCAAAAACCACGCCAATAAGGGCTAAAGGCACGGTAAACATTATCACAAACGGCTGTACAAGAGACTCGAACTGAGCCGCCATGACCATATACACCAGTATTACGGCCAGAATGAAAGCCAGCATCAGGTCTCTGAAAGCCTCTACCATCTGCTCCTGCTCGCCTCCCATTTTTATGCTGTATCCTTGCGGGAGTTTTATCCCCTCAAGCCTCCTCTGTATTTCCCTGTTGACCGTTCCCACCGCTCTTCCCACAACTTCACCGGTGACCGTCACAGCTCGCGTCTGATCATCTCTATTTATTGTTACAGGTCCGGTACTTTTCTCAACCGCTGCTACGTCGGCAAGAGTAATCAGTGCTCCGGAAGGACTCGGTATCGATATGCTTTTTACTTTTTCCACCTGGTCGACAAGGTTTTCTTCAGCCTTGATGACCACATCTATTTCATCGCCGCCCACTTTTAATTTTGTGGCAGTACTGCCTGCTACAGCAGAGTTTACGGCCCTGGCAATCTGAGCGCCGGAAAGGCCGTACAGAGTGGCCTTTTCCCTGTCTATACTGATTACCAGTTCCGGTCTCCCGCGCTCCAGGCTGCTTTCAACTTCCCTGGTGCCGGGGACCGATTTCACGATATCCGCGACCTTTGCGGATATCTCTTTTAATCTATCAAAGTCATCGCCTTTTATTTCAATGGAGATCGGCTTTAACAGTCCGCTTCCTCCGAAGTCTATAGCACTTGTGGCTCTAACCTTCACCTCCGCTCCGGCCATACTCTGCGCAATTTTCCTAATTTCCTCGGCTACCTCCTGGGAACTGCGCTTCCTTTCCGCCATCGGCACGAGTTTGACTGTAACGCTTGCCATATTGGACTGGCCGCTTTCTCCGCCAATATTCGATGTCGAGGTCCCCACATTCGCCATAATACCCTGGACCTCACGTATACTCTTTATCCTGTCTTCCAGCCGGGCGACATACGCGTCGGTGGTATCCAGATTTGTCCCATCAGGCATTTTTACCGTGATATCTATGGTTCCCGAATCCGACTGAGGTAGAAACTCCGTGCCCACCAGCGGCAAAAGAGCCATGCTAAAGACGAATAAAACAAGCGACACCAGCACGACCGTTTTTCTATGGGATAAAGCCCACTTTAGAAGGCTTCCATACTGCTGTTCCAGCTTTTCATAAAACCCGGCGAAGGCGTCAAGGGGTCTTGATAAAATCCGCTTTATTCCAGAATCTTGCTTTGCGGCAGTCCGGCCGGGGTTTTCTGGAAGTGCCATAAGCCTGGAAGAAAAGAGCGGTACTATGGTTAATGAGACTATCAGGGATGATAGAAGGGAAAAGGTCACCGTCAGGGCCAGTTCTTTAAAAAACTGCGCCGTAATGCCCTGGACGAATACAATCGGCAGGAACACCGCCACCGTGGTCAGTGTGGAGGTGGTCACCGCCATGGCAACCTCGTTGCTGCCTGATACGGAAGCTTCCAGCGCCCCTTCGCCCTCCTGCCTGTGCCGGAATATGTTTTCGAGCACCACTATTGAATTGTCCACAAGCATGCCTACCCCCAGCGCCAGGCCCCCGAGTGACATGATGTTCAACGTGAGATGGTTGAAATAAACGAGAATAAATGTCGATATTATGGAAATGGGGATCGACAGGGCTATAATTACCGTGCTCCTTAAATTCCTGAGGAACAGGTATATTATCAGTACTGCCAGGAGGCCGCCCGTAACCGCATTGTTTGCAACATTTCCTATGGCTTTTTTAATAAAGTCCGACTGATCCATGATGGGTTCGTAAGATATATCGGCCGGGATTTCGCGCTTTATCTTTTCCATTTCCGCTTTTACTCTGTCGGCTACCTGAACGGTATTATAGTTGCTCTGTTTTCTTATCATTAATGCAATGCTGGGTTTTCCGTTATACCGCGATATAGTGGATGCATCCTTATACGTATCTTCAACCCTGGCTATATCACCTAAAGAAACGCTTCCACCCTGAGGCAGCGGAATTGGAAGTTCTTTAATTTCGCTCAGGTCTTTAAATTCGGCTGCCGTCCGGATTATATATTCCTTTTTACCCTGATTTACCGTACCCCCGGGCAGGTTCATATTTTCCGCTTTTAATTTCGCTGCAATCTGATCAATATTGAGGCCGTAAAACGACAGTTTGTCCGGGTCGACCCTTATTTCGATCTGCCTCTCCAGGCCTCCTATAATATCGACCGAAGCCACGCCTTCCAGGCGCAGGAGACGATTTTTTATAACCTTATCAGCAATATTTTTGAGCTGAACAGTATCGTTTGTGCCGTACAACGCCATTACCATTACAGGCATCATAGACGGGTCGAATTTGATAACCATGGGGGATTTTACGCCATCCGGCAGGAAAGGCTTAATAAAGTCCACCTGCTCCCTCATATCAAGAGCCGCCACATCCATGTCGGTGCCCCAATTAAACTCTACTATAATTGTAGAATTCCCTTCGCTGCTATAAGACTGGATATTTTTAACATTGCTGATGGTCGAAAGAGCCTGTTCAAGTGGTTCCGTTATCATATTTTCTACTTCCTGGGGCGATGCGCCCTCGTACTGAGTTATAACAACAGCCCCCGGAAATACAAAGTCCGGCAAAAGATCTATCCCCAGCCTGGTAAAAGATATGAATCCCAGGACCAGCACAATGGCGATGACCATCAGCATGGTCACGGGACGCTTAATAGAAAACCCCGCAAGGCTCATTTTGAATCACCCCGGCCTTCCACCGTGACTTTTGTGCCGTCTTCCAGTAAATCCTGCCCTTCGACTATTAGTTGTTTGCCGGGCATAAGGCCATTTTTAATCACTATCTTACCCTGAGATGAGGGGCCGGTTACCACTTTTTGAACTCGCGCCCTTCCGGCTTCATTTATATAAACTATCTTTGTTCCGTCATAATCCACCACCGCTTCTTCGGGCACGGTCACCACCTGCGGATGCAGTGCGACTACTAATCTTACCCTTGCAAACATGCCGGATTTTAAAAGGCCTTTTTCATTGGGCACTAGTATCTTTACAGGGTAGACTTGAGTCTTTGGATCTTTAAAGGGGCTTATGCTTACAATTCTGCCCTTTATGCCTGAAATACCCGCTGAATCCACTGAAACTTCCGCTTCCTGCCCCACTTTCAGAGCGTTTACCCTTTCTTCGGTTACATTTATTACGATTTCAGCGCTTTTTAAGTTACCTACGGTCGCTACCGGCAGGCCGGCGCTGATTAACTGCCCAACCTTTACGTTAATGAACCCTACGGTTCCGTCAATGGGAGATGTAATAAGGGTGTTTTGAATTGCCACCTGCGCAGCCGAGAGTGCGGCTTCAGATTGTCTGACCTGGGCTTCGGCCGCGGCGACGCTTTCGGGAGCCGTCTTTTCCCGGGTAATAGCAAGTTGCGTCCTTGCAGATTCGTACTGTTCCTTTGCCACATTGTACTGGAGTTCCGCGGTTTCAAACTGTTGCTTTGAAATTGCTCCGTCTTCCAGGAGGGTCTTCATGCGGTCGTAATTTTGTTTTGCATTTTTAAAATTGGCTTCGGCCTGATTGTATGCCGATTGAAGCTGTGCAATCTGCTGGGGAAGCTGGCCGTTTTTCAGGCTGTTAAGGTGGGCAACAGCCGCATCATATCCGGCCTTTGCCTGATTCAGCTGGGCCAGCACATCCGTTTGCTCGAGTTTTATCAGAACCTGGCCTGCCTTAACTTCGTCGCCTTCTTTGACGAGGATCTTTTCCACCCTGCCGCTCATCTTGGCAGACAGGCTTACCTCATCAGCGGCAGCCACCTTTCCGGGGAAGGACTGGTATTCGGCAAGGTCTTCTTTTTGTGAATAAGCGACCTTTACGGTTACCGTTTTTTCAGGTTGTGAAATATCCGCAGCTTTTTTGCCACATCCTGAAAATACCACTGTAAAAATCATCAACAATATCAAGTATAAAGATTTAAAGCATTTTGTCTTCATGATCACTGCCTCCCGTAACCCGGCTTTCTCAGTCTGTCCGTGCCGTGCGGTTTTTGACCGACCGGTCGGTTTTAGATTGATTATATTATTTTTGTATATCAACGTCAAGATAAGCAATTTCCGGTTCACAATCCGTAGTATTCCAGCGCTTTAGTGGCTACAATGCAGCTTACAAGCCAGACCCCGCCGATTAAAAATCCCGCCAGCACATCGCTGGGGTAACTTATCCCGGCGTAAACCCGGCTCATACCCACCAGTAATATAAATATGAACCAGAGAATCGCAATTATAATCTTTGACCACCTTTTTATTTTTCTTGCCGTCAAAAATACCAGGTAACCCGAAAAAGCCGTAACAAGCAATGTCAGCCCGCTTGGAAAACTGTAAATCAGAAAGTCAGGCACGTAAACCCCAGGAGAAATCCGGGGCCTTTGAATGATGGATTTTAACATCCATTGAACCGCAAAGCTTCCTGCAAAGGCAACAAAAGTCACAAACGGGTACCTGGCTTTACCGTATAGAACATACGAACACATAAGACCCGCCGCAAAAAACATTAATAAAAAAGCAGGCTCCTGCAGCATATTGACGGCCTTCACCGCATAATCCAGGTAGGGATTTTTAATGGCATTTATCGAATTAATAATGCCGAGGTCTACCCCCGTAAGTTCTTTTTCCAAAAGCTCAGTAGTCAGTTTTAAAAATAGCATGCCCAGCGTTCCCGCAACGCTGAGGCCCCCCAGCAGGTATATACCGAATTCCCCGTAGCGAGCCAAAAATTTTTCCAGCGCATTTTTCAGGAAGACGTACGCAGGAATTTTACTTGCTTGAAACTGTAAGGATATGCGGCTCCTCTTGAGGACTAAATAAATTCCCAAAGCTGCGGCCGCCAGTAAAAAGGACCCCGGGCCGAGTAATCTATCTATATATACGACAGCTTTTTCCCCCATCGCCATGACAACGGCGCCTTCCAAGAAGAATCTCGCACTTCTACTTAACAGGGCGGCTATAAAAAATGTGAACAGCCTCATGTGAAAAACGCCGGATGCTATGGTAAAAACTTTATACGGTATGGGGGTGAAACCGGCTACGGCCACCGCCCAGGCACCATAGCGCAAAAACATGTCCTCTATCCTGTAAAAATTTTTGCCTTTAACGAATCGTGAAAGCACTGGCCTTCCGGCCCTGACGCCGATGAAGTAACCAAAGACGCCTCCCAGCGTAGAGGCTATGGAAGTAATGGCGGCATAGTAAAGGGCCTTTGCCGGCGAGACCACGGCCAGAGGTATTAAAACCACGTCAGGGGGTATGGGGAAAAAAGAGGCTTCTGAAAAGGCCAGGATAAACAATCCAAGGGAACCGTTTTGCAAAAAGAAATCCTTTGTCTTTGCAATAAAATCAAAAAAGCCGCTCATAATCCGTCACCACTCTACATAATTTTTACATCAGAAATCCGTTCTTTCATTTAACCAGTATGCAGGGAGCATCGGCAAGGAATGCCACTTCCACCAGATCCCCCGTTTTTAGCCCCCCCGAAAGCTGCGAAGGAACTGAAGCATTTACCGTAATGCCGCAATCAACCGTAATTTTAAAAGCATTTCCGAAGGAAAACATGGATGTGATAAATCCCTTCCAGCAGTTGATAATAGATTCATTGCCGTGCGAAGTAAATCCTTCAGTAAACTCTTTATGCATATCAGGAACGCCGGGCGGCGACAGGTTAATTTTTTCGGACCGGATGGCGATTTTGACTTTTTGACCCGTGGATAGTTTTAAGTTCTCCGGCAAAGCCTCTTTTTTCACCGTTATCCTCTTGCCCGTAAGCTCCACCAGGAAATAATCCCCCCTGTCCTCCAAAATCCTGCCGTCCCATATATTCTCCATGCCCACAAATCTGGCCAATTCCTGAGTGGCAGGGCGTTCAATAATCTGCCGGGCGTCTCCTTCCTGAACAGGGCGCCCTTCCATTATGGCCATTGCCCTGTCCGCCAGGAAAGCCACTTCCCTGAAATCATGGCTCACGAAAAAAGCGGCGGTGCCGGTGGAACGGAGCACCTCCGACAGCTCCAGCAGCAGATTTTCCCGAGTGGGGGCGTCCAGGTTGGCAAAGGGCTCGTCTAAAAACAGCACCTCCGGTTCCAGTGCGAGGGCCCGGGCCAGGCTCACCCGCTGGGCTTCCCCGCCGGAAAGGGCCTTTGCCCACATTCCCGCAAGATGATCCACTTTAAACCTTTGCATCCAGAAATCCGCTTTTTTCCCCGCCGAAAGGGAATCCATGCCCCGAATCCTGAGGCCGGCGGTCACGTTCTCCTTCACAGTGGCGTCCAAAAGAAGCGGCTCCTGGAATACCACCGCCATTTTCCGGCGGATTTTTATTCTGTCTCGCGCCTCAACCCTTTTTCCCCTGAAGCTTACATAGCCGTCCTGAGGCGCCTGCAGCAGCGCCAGCACTCTCAAAAGAGTACTCTTGCCGGAACCGTTGGGGCCTATGACGGCAAAAACGCCGCCTTCCGGAATTCCAACCTTTTCCACTTCTAAAATGCTGCGCCCTCCCGCCTTTACCGCGATGTCACGCCCCTCAATAATATACATTCCTGTACCTCCGCTGCTGGATAAGTGTCAACCACATTGTAGCACTATATGAAAGCAACATCAAGATAAAACTCAATGCCAGGGCGGTGTCGAAATTCCCCTTGCTGGTCTCCAGCACTATGGCCGTTGTGAGGACGCGCGTGTATCCCTGAATATTGCCACCCACCATCATCGATGCTCCAACTTCCGATATGGCTCCCCCAAACCCGGCCATCACCGCCGCCATAAGGGAATAGCGTGCTTCTCTCAACATCAAAAAAAGCATCTGCAGGGGGGTGGCTCCGAGGGCCATTATCTGCCATTTCAGCTTCCTGTCAACCTGCTGCAGTGCCGCCGTGGCGAGAGCCAGGATTATGGGCGTGGATATGAGTGTCTGGGCTATAACTATCGCAGCGGGGGTATAAATCAACCTCAACCTTCCCAAAGGACCGCTTCGCCACAGCATGAGGCTCACCCAGAGGCCGACCACCGTGGGGGGGAGCCCCATGCCCAGATTGGCGAGGCTAATGATGAGTCTCCTGCCTGGAAATTCCTTCCAGGCCAGCAGCAGGGCCAGGGGAAAAGAGATGAGGATGCTTATAAGAGTAGCAGTGGCGGTGATCTTAACAGTAAAAACGGAGATCTGGAAGACTTCTCTATCCAGCGTAAAAATCAGTAAAAGACCTTTTTTCAGTCCCTCTATCACAGTATCCATTTCCATCCCTCATTTATAACAAAATGTAACGGCCCGGCGGCTTAAGCCCCGGGTCGTCATCATTGCTTTTTGCGGTTTACTTACCAAGAGAACTTTCATCCTTGCCTGCGTCCGGGAAGAACAACGGCTGACCAAATTTGTCTTTCCCAAATTCACCGATTATCTTCTGGGTTTCGGGGGCCACCATGAATTCTACAAAGGCTCTGGCCCCTTCGACGTTTATCATTCTGGCGGCGTTGGGGTTGTTCTTTTTTACATAATCGGGGTTTGCCTGCATCACATGGTAGATGTTGAGGAGAGAAGGATCGCCCTCTTTCAGTATCTCAAGCTGCAGCCTGTCCTTTTTGGCAAGGTACGTGCCCCTGTCGGTCAGGGTATAACCTCCCTTTTCTGAAGCCACGTCCAGGGTGGCTCCCATGCCCTGGCCGGTAGACTGGTACCACCTGCCCTCTGGCTTTTCGATCCCCGCCTTTTTCCATATATCCAGTTCCTTCTTATGGGTGCCCGAGTCGTCGCCTCTGGAAATAAACAGTGCCTGCTTTTCCGCTATGGCTTTAAAGGCTTCCGCCGCGCCGGCGGCATTTTTGACCCCCACCGGGTCTTCCTTCGGCCCCACTATGACGAAGTCGTTATGCATAACCAGCTGTCTGTTGATGACGGCGCCTTTTTCCTCCAATTCCTTTTCAGCCACGGGGGCGTGCACCAGCATTACGTCGGCGTCGCCCTTTTCTCCCATGGCCAGGGCCTGGCCCGTGCCTACGGCTATGGGCTTAACTTTGTATCCGGTTTTTTGTTCAAACAAGGGTAATAATACGTCCAGCAGGCCGGTGTCCTGGGTGCTGGTGGTGGTTGATAAAATGATCTCTCTGTTGTCGGGCTCCCGAGCGCTTTCCCGGCCCTGACCGCTTTGCTGCTGCTGCTCTTGTCCCCGGGGGAGTCCGGCTTTCCCGGAACCGCACCCCGTCAATATGAGACCAAAAATCAATAGAAATAGGGTGCCCGCGATGAACCACCTGTTCAGAAAGACTTTCATGGATATTGAACCTCCCGTTTTTAATTTATTTTATTGTTTTAGTAGATAAAAACCTTCTATATAAGGGTTTAGAGCAAAATTATAAAAAACCACGGTAGAAGCCTTGATTTGTATCAATGATTTAGATCGATATGCTATTTTAAGCATAATGCGGCTCTTAAAAAAACACCCTTACGAACAATATACACAGCCGTCTTACAGGACGGCGGGTTTTATGGATTTGACGAAAAATAATCCCTGCAGTTAAATATTATTCTACCTCAATTTGTTTTTTCCTGCAGCTTTTTTTAATTTAAAATAAATTTGTCCTTAAAATTTGAGAAACAACAAGAAAAGAATAACATTTTTGAGAGATAATATAAATTAGCCTCAATTAAAGGGAGGTTTGTTAATCTTGTGTTTAAACAGGTGCTTTTGCGGATTCACCGACTTTGTATTTAAATTCTGAAGGTGTATAATATAAAATTGTGTGATTTTATATGTTTTTTGGGGGGATAAATGGTGAGCACCCCGCAGATTATTTATTTGTTCACTGTAGGGTTATATCTTTTTTTCTTCATGCTGTTCCTGAGATACTTGCTCTGGAGGCAATATTCAAACAAAAAATACTGGTCCAGAAGAAGACCCCTGTCCGCCGAAGACCTGATGGAGCTTTCACAGAAAACCGGAAGGAAAATGCCCTTCTTCTCCATACTCGTCCCCGCCAGGGAGGAAGCCGATGTAATAGGCAGGACCATCGAAAATCTGGCCCGCCTGAATTACCCCCGCGACCTCTTTGAAATCCTGGTAATTACCGACGAGAAGGAACTCATTTCGGGAAAAAGCCGCACCACCCAGCAGGTGGTGGAGGAAAAGATAAGAGAATTTAAAGAAAGAAAAAATTGCCCCGTGTTAAGGCATGTAACGGTCCCCTATGACTTCGACGGCAATTTTGAAGGAGAATGCATGGGAAGGGCGGTGCCCTCCACGAAAGGAAGGGCGTTGAACTACGGACTCTCCTTTATTGACAAAGGTTCCGACATATGCGGGTTTTATGACGCCGAAAGCCACCCGGAGAGGGATGTGCTTTTGTACATAGCCTACCGCTGGCTTCAATCCGGAGGCCGCCCCGGAATCTGGCAGGGGCCGGTATTTCAGGTAAGAAACTTCTTCTATCTGAGCCCCATAACGAAGATCGCCTCCCTCTACCAGGCTCTGTCACACGAGTGGTACATGCCGGTCCTAATGAAAATGCTGCCATTCGTAGGGGGGACAAATCTGTTTATCGAGTCAAAACTACTGAAAAAAATCAGGGGCTTTGACCATAAAGCACTAACGGAAGACCTGGAAATCGGGGTGAGAGCCTATCTTTCGGAAGGCGCCTGGCCGGAATACTTTCCATATATCAGCACCGAGCAGACTCCCGCCAATTACCGTTCGTTTTTCAGGCAGCGGCTGAGGTGGGCCGCAGGGCATATACAGGTGGTGGAAAAATTGAAAAACGCCACCGGATATCCGACCCGCCGGAAAAACAAATTGATAAAAACCCTCCTGCTGAAGGGCGAAGTGGAATGGATCCTCTATCAGATAGCGGTGCTGGTGCCTCTACTGGTTATATGGCTTTCATCCAGGGACTTATTGGACCCCTCCATACTGCCAAAGGGAGTTCATCTATTTTTAAGGTCACTGGTCTTTATATATTTCGGCTTCACCTACTTCCTGTATTTTCGCTATTACAGGTTTATGTTGAAGAAAAACCTAGCAAGTACAATTCTCGCATGCGCCGCTCTGCTTGTCCTCCCCGTGGCGGGATTTCTGCTGCCCCTGCCGTACACGGTGGCGCTGGTGCTCAGAGCCGTGAACAGCCAGCCCAAGGTGTGGGTTAAAACTCCTCGCACCCGGGAGATTGTCGACGTGAGTATCAAAAAGGCGTAATACCTTCCGCCCCTTATAAAAGCAGTGAAAGTCCGGCGGCAGCCGGAACCCTGGTGATGGAATCAAAAGCCCCCCGGGCTTCGGGCAATGCGGGGGGCTTTTTACCTAATCAATAAAGTTATTTTTCAAAAGCCTATTATGATATCGTCTCCTTATATATGACTCCCCGTTTTCTCAGTTCTTCCAGTAATATTTTGAACACTTCGTGATTCTGGCCCACAAACTCCGGCGGGCATACCCCTTTATGGGTAAACTGCCCTTTCGCCACCAGTCTTGCCATGATGGAGCAGGTAAAACCTGTGGTCCGGGCCATGGAAGTGGTATTGGTTCTCTCGTCAAAATAGTCCACCAGGTTATATGTATATTTTATCTCTCTTCCGTCCTTTTTCCCTTTGACGGTAACCCGCATGACAGTAAACTCTTTTTCCCCCTCTTTTAATTTCCACATGGGAAAAAGCAGCCTGGCGGTAAGATCGATGGGCCTCACCTTTACGCCTCCAACTTCCACCGGCTCGGAGCCGAAAAACCCCGTTTCCCTGAGCATCCTCATCTTTTCCGCATGGCCGGGGTATCTTAGGGTCTTTTCCTTCATGTTGGGTATCTTCATTGTCTTAAGGAGTGTGCGCAGCCCGTCGGTATTAAAGGCTTCCAGGGTGCCTATGCCCGGAAAATCCACCAGTTCCACTTCGGAGAGAGCTTCTTTTTCAACAATCCTGCCGTTTTCCATTACCCTTGCGGGCCTTATGTACTCGTCTATGGTATCGAGGGGGGAAAAAACTATTCTGTACTCGTAGGGCCAGTATCTTTCTACCGGCAGGCCTCCCACAAGGATCTCGCAGCTTTCCGCCTCGTCCATAAGGCTTGCGGCATAGCCTGCCAGGATGTTGCTCATGCCCGGAGCAACACCGCAGTCTACCAGAACCGTAACCTCCTTCTGTTTCGCCAGGGAGTCCAATTGCATACTGTCTTCCGGAGCAAAGGAAATGTCGACGATGTTCTTCCCCGCTTCAATTACTTCTTTCAGCATGTTGTACCCCAAAAACCCCGGAACGGCCCCCACCGCCATATCGAAATCCGACACGGCATCCCTTACAGCCCCGGGCTTTGAAAAATCCACGATTTCGCCCCTTACGGGCGCCTGCCGCAAAACACGGTCAATGGCTTCCCTGCTCCTATCGGCCACCGTCACTTCCAGGTTACCATCCGCGGCCAGGTCTTTTGCTATGACGCCGCCGACCAGACCGCAGCCGAGAACGATAATCTTCATAAAGATGCCCCCTTTCCAATAAAAGATTATGAAACGGCTTATGATGCGGCCAAATTTTCAATTGATTTTTACTTATTACTTTATATTATTTTCTATAAATTTATTCAAATTCCTTCAATTCTAGAAAATATAAAGCTTAAAGCTATAGCCCCGGCCGCGAAGCCGGGGCGCAATTACCTTACTTTACTTTGCTTAGTCAGGGCGTGGCTTTCGGGATTTAGAAATCAACGGAGCCGGTTTTGCCGGTAATTTATTTCCGGTGTCCTGCTCCGCCTGCCGGGCCTGTTCGTTTGAGAGAATCTTCTGCTGGTTAATAAACACTGCGGCGAGGATCAGCGCCAGCGCGGACGCGAGACACGCCAGCGACACAGTAAGCGGCACGCCGTAGTTTTCCGATAAACCGTACAAAGGAGGCCCTATGGCCACGCCGAAAAACCTGAGGCTGCCGTAAAGGCAGGTTATAATGCCCCGCCTCTTGATGCTGCAGGAACCGGTGACCAGGGTGTTTACAGGAGTCATCACCAGCCCCACCCCGGCCCCCAGCAGGCAAATGGCCAAAAACAACGACCACATGCCGTTTAGCAGGATAAACAGTCCCTGTCCAGCCGCGATAAGCGACAGGCCGGAAACAACAAAAGCCTTCAGGCCTTTATCCCGCCTTTTTTCCAGCAAAAGCCCCAGGGAAAATGAGAGAGCCGCCATAATGAATACGGGTCCCGCCATCACCAGCCCCTTTTTGAAACCAAAGATATGAAACCGTTTTTCCAGGATATCCGAGTAGAGCGACAGTATGCCGAAAAGAGAGAACAGCGCCACCATTCCTGCATAAAAGCTGCTCAGGAGGCCCGGGGCTTTTCTTCTAAATATATCCTTTACGGCGCTTACGTAGCTTTCTACCGGCTGTTTTTTGAATTCAGCCTTTTCCCTTACGAATATATAGAGGGCGATACCCGCAGGTATCGCCAGGACACCGTAGGCAAAAAAAGGAAAATACCACGCTATCATGGCGAGACTCGCCCCCAGGATGGGACTCGCCACTTTCCCCAGGCCGTTGGAAGCTTCCAAAAGCCCCAGGGCAAAAACCCGTTCCTGCGACTTAAAGATGTCCCCCGCCATGGCCATGGCCAGCTGATATGTCCCGCCTGCCCCGATGCCCTGTATTATCCTGCCTGCCAGGATGCCCCAGAAGGGATCTTTCAGGGCCGTGGAAGCAAGGCCCGCCGCTATTCCCCCCGCTCCGTAAAGTATTAAAGCCGGTGCCATCACCTTTTTACGCCCCACCTGGTCCGATAAAATTCCGGCGAAGGGTATGACCAGACCCGCCGGTACTGAGAAAGCGGTAATCAAAAGCCCTACCCGGAACTGGTTTACGCCCACCGCTTTTTTTATTTCCGGGAGAACCGGGATAAGCATGGAATTGCCCAGCACCATGATAAAAGGCACGAGGCACAAAAACGCAAGTTGCAGTTTGGTATCCCGCTTCAATCACCACATCTCCTATATCGCCTGATGTTGATCTTGCCCGTAGTTTTCGGGTGTTTCAGGGATTTACGCCCGATAACATAACGGTCTAACTTTACGGTTTTTTGCGGCGTAATTTCACCCATCGTTCTGGGATTGCGGTGAAAGGGAAACCCGTGATAACATGGGGCACCGCTCAACCTGCCCCGGTTTATCCGGGTAAAAATTAATCTGTATTTAGTATTTATATAAATTGTAACACTATACTCGCCTAAAATGTTGCTATAAGAGGAAATATTATATAAAATAAACATGATGTTATGTTTATCAAGCGGGTTTCTTCACAATGGGAGGTTTAAACGGTGACAAAGGACGTAATGGGGGTTGTCGTTTCCATATTATTTGTCTTGGGTGTAATAATAATTTCGGAAGTCTTGAGAAAGGCCGGAGGATTTGGCAACGAGTTCACCAGAAAGTTTGTCCACATCGGGGTGTCCCACTGGTGGCTTGTGGCGATGTTACTCATAGATGATATAAAATACGCCCTTATACCTCCGGTTTTATTTGTGGCGGTAAATTATTATTCCCACAAGAAAAACATATTCAAGGGCATGGAGAGGGGCAAAGACAACTCGGACCTGGGAACGGTGTATTTCCCCATCTCTTTGATTGTCCTAATCCTCCTGACATGGGATGGGGGTCTCTGGGGAAGAGGTTTTGAGTACCTGGGCCTTGCCGGGGCCCTCGCCATGGGATACGGCGACGGCCTGGCGGCGATCGCGGGCGTGAAATTCGGTAAATTGAAGTACAGGGTTTTCAAAAATGAGAAGAGCCTCGAAGGCTCAGTCGCCATGTTCGCTTTTTCTTTTGCCGCCATTGCCTTCGCTCTAAGCCTTTTTGCGGGATTTAACCCGTATGTCCTCAGGGCGAGTTTTGTGATAGCGCTTCTTGCCACAATTTCAGAAGCCTTTGCGCCCTATGGTACGGACAACCTTACCGTCCCTGTTGTAACCGCGCTGGCCTCCTACTACTTTTTACATATGATCAAAGATTCGAACTTATTTATTTTCATTTACATGGCGGCGGTAGGTTTTGCCCTGAGCTTCTTGATCGCGAATGTCGCCTATCTGAAAAATTCTCTGACCCTTGACGGCTCCATAGGCGCCACGTTCCTGGGCACCATAATGTACGCCACATCGGGGATATTCGGGTCTTTTCTCATGATGGTCTTTTTTATATCATCCAGCCTTCTTTCCCATTTTAAAAAGAACATGAAGGAAAAGGTCGCCCGCCAGTTTGAAAAAACGGGGCGCAGGGACATATTCCAGGTTCTAGCCAACGGAGGGGTTGGACTCATCTATTCGGTGCTCTTCTATGTCACAAAAAATCCATCTTTTCTGGTGCTGCTGGGGATTTCGTTTGCAGCGGCCAATGCCGATACCTGGGCTACCGAACTCGGAATTTTGAACAAAAACCGGCCGATTTCGCTCAGGACCTTAAAAAGGGTAGAAAAAGGCACTTCGGGGGCGGTGAGCCTTTTTGGGACCTTCGCCGCGCTGATGGGTGCCATGCTCATAGGCATATCTGCGGCAGCCGGATTAAAACTGATAAATTTCGGCAACCTGGCGTTCAGCTACGCTCAGAGCTTCCGAATGATAACGCTGGGGGGGTTCCTCGGATCTTTGCTCGATTCGCTGCTGGGAGCAACCCTGCAGGGCGTGTATTATTCGGAAGAAATGGAAGGGGAAACCGAAAAAAGGCTCTCCAACGGCAAACCAAACCCGCTCGTAAGGGGATTGAGTTTTGTGAACAACGATCTGGTCAACTTCCTCAGCATCGGTATTTCCAGCGCCCTGTTCGCGGGGATTATATAAGTTGATTTTATGTGAAATATCTTATGACAAGATGCATTAACCGTGCAAAATTCATAATGTTTATTAAGAACAATATAAGGAGTGATCCCCATGCCGGCTTATGACGAAACGGATAAAACACGCAGGCACGTCCACTCGCATTCTGGCCTCACCAGCTGTAACGACGGCCACTGCCACATGCATATCGGCATCACCGGAACGCCTATTGCAACTACCGTTTTTAGAAGGCATTACCATGAAATAGAGGGCATCACCACCTTCAGCGACGGCCACTTCCATTATCTGAGGACCTCCACGAGGCCGTCGGTTCTCCTGCCCGGCGGTTACCATACTCACTTTTTTTCTTTCAGCACCAGTTTCAACGACGGCCATGAACACAGGCTTTCCGGGTTCGTGGAAGCGGTCAAAAGCTGAACCGACCCCCCGCCTTAATTCGGGGGGTATTTTTACACAAAAATGTCGCCCTGATTTCACACAGTCTCAACTATTTTACCGCCTTCATTCTGCTTTACAGCAGTGAAAAAGAACAAAAGCGACACCAACGCTAATTACGGCTTAAAAACACGCAATACAGCACCACGGCAATAACTTGTTTCTCTAGTAACGCTTTTTTATATTTTTAATGAAAGCTCCGCTCCTTCTCTTATGGCTTCAACGGCTGTTGCCACTACATTGCAATCGCCTATAAAGATGTATTTATCATTACCTTTTAATTCTTTTAAGGTCTCATCCGGCTTGTTTCCTATAGCTATAACAATGTCATCAAATTTTATTTCTTTTTCAACTCCATGCACATTATATGACAATTTTTTATATGATATCCGGTTTATTGCGGCTTCCGTAATTATGCTCACATTAAGTTTTTTGAGTCTGTTTAAAAGCAACTTCCTTACCATCGGGAATACTCCATCCCCTACTTCTTCTTTTGCCTCCAGCACAGTTACATTTTTGCCTCTGTCCGCAAGGAATTCGGCGGTTTCAAGGCCTGTGAGGCCGCCGCCAATTATGATGATATCCGTACCCTCCGGCAAATCGCCGGACAAAACATCGACGGCTTGATAGGAGATTATGTCTGCATCAATCTTTAAGGGAACGGAACCGGTTGCAATTATAACTTTGTCAAAAGGCGCGTTTTTTATTTCTTCAACTGTTACGTTTCTGTTTAAGTGTACGCCGATATTATTTTTTCTTAGATCTCTCTCTAAATACTCCACGATCCTGCCTATTTTTCCTTTATACGGTGGTATTTTCGCTATATTTAACTGACCGCCAAGTTTATCACTTTTTTCAAACAACTCAACTCTATGGCCTTTTTTCGCAAGATATACGGCCGCTGCCATACCCGCCGGTCCACCGCCTATCACCGCGATATTCAAAGGCTTATCTGTTTTTACATCGAATTCCGACTCCCTTCCCACTTCGGGGTTTATCATACAGGAGATGGGAAGCCCCTTTAATATATAGGCTATACAAGCCTGATTGCAGTGTATGCAATATCTTATGTCATCGCCTTTTCCCTTTTTAAGCTTTGCAATGCAATCCGGATCACTGATAAGGCCTCTGGCTATTCCTATAAAATCGGCCACATTATCCTTTAAAATTCGTTCCCAGTCTCCTGCAAACCCAAGTTTGTCGGCCGCTATAACGGGAATGCCGACATTCTTTTTTATCCTATTTACAAGATTCAATAGCGGCCTGTCCTCCATACCCATTGGCGATATATGGTATTCCGATGAGGAACCGACACCCGCAGAAATGTTAAGCCCGTCGGCGCCGTTTTCTTCAAGCATTTTTGCGAACCCAACACTTTCTTCGATATTAAATCCTCCCACCGTAAAATCGTCGGCATTGATCCTGCATATGACCGCTATATCGGGGACATAAGACTTAACCCTGTGCAGTATCTCCACAGCAAACCTGGCCCTTCTCTCAAAACTTCCGCCGTATTCATCTGACCTTTTGTTTACATCTGGTGATAAAAACTGATTCACAAACCATCCATGGGCAAAATGAAGCTCCACCATGTCAAAACCGGCCTTTTTCGCCCTCACTGCCGCCTTCGCAAAATCTTCTATAAACCCCTGTATCTCTTCTTTTGAAAAGTCTGCAGGCTTAAACTTTGGATTATGCATGGCAAGCTGTATTCCCGCTTTTGCCCCATTTTTACGGATTATATTTGATAACTTTTTAAGTCCGTTAATCTTTTCATCGCTGTCTATCCCAAGTTGATTTTTAAAAAACTTGCCGAGGATATTTACGTAACTTGCTTCTACTATGACCAGGGATACATCCTTTGACCTCCTGGTGTAGTATTCTATCTCTCTATCGGTAACAAATCCATCTTGAGCAAGATTTGTCACTATGGGCAACATAACCATTCGGTTTTTTAGCTTGAGATTTCCTATCTTCCCTTCGTTAAATATCATCCATACCACCTCATTTACTACATTATAAGACCAGTTCTTGTATTAGTAAAATAATATGATATTATTAAATATATAAGCAATCACTTATGAGGTGTATATAGATGAATCCGAGGAAACTTAAAATTTTTCTAACCGTTTATGAGTACGGCAGCATGTCACAAGCGGCAAAAAAACTCTATATGACCCAACCGGCAGTAAGCCAGGCCATCTTAGAATTAGAAGACGAACTAAAAGTAAAATTATTTGACCGTATAAATAAAAAACTCCTGTTGACATATCCCGGAGAAATTTTGCTTGAATACGCCCGGAGAATACTTGCCCTCATAGAAGAAGCTGAAAGCATGATTGAGGATATAGCAAATATGAATACCGGAAAATTGCGCATCGGTGCAAGCACAACCATAGGCACATATTTATTGCCGGAAATGATCAGGAAATTCAATGAAAAATACAAGAACATAGACATACCTTTTGCTATTGACAATACGGGAGCGATAGAAAACATGGTGCTTGACAACCGTATTGACATCGGTCTTGTGGAAGGACCTGTACATTCAAAAGAAATAATTGTGGAACCCTACATCGATGATGAACTCTATCTCATATGTTCAAAAGATCACCCCTGGGCAGGAAGAAAAAGTATCAAGCCCGAAGAAATAAAAGAAGAAAACTTAATCATCCGCGAGCAGGGCAGCGGTACAAGAGAGGTTTTCGAAAACACCATGTCAAAATACAATTTGACTTATAAAATCACACATGTGTTAAACAATACCGAAGCAATAAAAAAAGCCGTCGAGGCAAATATTGGCGTTTCAGTCGTGTCAGGAATAGCAATAAAAGAAGAAGTTAAAAGCGGCAGGCTTTTAAAAATAAATATGGAAGGCGTAAGATTCGTAAGAAATTTCAATATAATATATCATAAGGATAAGTACCGCTCAAAACTTTTTAATGAGTTTATCAAGCACCTTTATACAGATAGCTCAATAAGCGGCGTGTGATGGAGGCCGCCTTAAAAGTTCTTATACAAATTTTAAAACTGATATGGTAAATCGCTTAGAAAAACTTTCAAGTTTCTTTATATGAGCCGTCCGCCGGGTTAAACGTCAGGCCCGGCGGTTATTGGCGGAAATCATGTCTTGCTTCTTTCATACTGTTGGGGCCAGTCTATGTCATCGCCCAGCTCCTTTGCGGCGCCGAAGGCCCAGTACGGGTTTCTCAGGAGCTCCCTGCCCAGGTATACCATGTCCGCCCTCTCGTTTTGCAGAATCTCTTCGACCATTTGGGGTAGTGTTATCAACCCGCCGGCTATCACCGGCAGCCCGGTCATTTTCCTGATGGTCTCCGCAAACCTCACCTGATAACCCGGGTAGGTGTTTATCTTTGCGGGAACCACCGCCCCGGAACTGACGTTAATTATATCTATTCCTTCGCCCTTCACCAGGTTAATGATATCGGCCACATCCGTGTCATGGTTTCCACCTTCCGCATAGTCTTCGGCGGAAACCCTGACCATAAGAGGCTTTTCTTCGGGCCATACTTCCCTTACCGCCCCTACCACTTCTTTTAAAAACCTCGCTCTGTTTTCAAGGCTGCCTCCGTATTCGTCCGTCCGCCTGTTTGTGAGAGGGGAAAGAAATTCATTTATTAAGTATCCGTGGGCGCCGTGTATCTCTATGATGTCAAAGCCGGCTTTGTATGCCCTCCGGGCCGCGGCTTTAAAGGCATTTACCACCTCTTTTATGTCGTCCTTCGTCATTTCTCTGGGTGTGCCGTATGTTCCGTCAAAGGCTATGGGGCTCGGGGCAATCAGATCTTCGCCCGCCGCGCCGCACTTTCTTCCGGCATGCCCCAGCTGTATCCCTATCCTGGCCCCGTGTTTTTTAACTTCGGCCACTATCCCCGCAAGCCCGTCTATGTGTGAATCGGCCCATATGCCCAGATCCCTTGCGGATATCCTGCCTCTTCTTTCCACCGCCGTGGCCTCAGTGATGATCAGCCCCACGCCCCCTACGGCCCTGGTAGCGTAGTGGATCAAATGCCAGGAATTGGGGTAACCTTTATCATCAGAACTGTACATGCACATGGGCGGCATTACAATCCTGTTTCTTACTTCCATGTCCTTTATTTTAATCTTGGAAAAAAGTTTTGACATGAAATGACCTCCATCCATTTTTTATTTTCAGGATATTCAGTATGCGCCTTTATCCCTCTTACGTTACACTGGTGTTTTGAGGCAAGACCTGTTTGTTCTATGTTAAATATTATTTGATTTTGTTAATGATTTTATTATAATTAAATTATAAACAATATGGTTAAAATCGCAAAGTACGCACATTTTTATATTATAGTTACCAAATAGAAACCACAAAAGGTGTCAAGCCGCTAGGGGAGGGAGTGTCATGTCTCACATAAAACCCGAATATGATTGTTCTATAGAGCTTACGATGGATTTAATCGGCGGCAAGTGGAAATTAATCATCCTCTGGTATCTAAACGAAGGCGTAAAAAGGTTTTCCGAACTAAAAAGGTTAATCCCGGGCATCACCCAGAAGATGCTGACCCAGCAACTCCGGGAGATGGAGCAGGACGGCCTGATATCAAGGAAGGTCTACGCCGAAGTGCCCCCGAAAGTAGAATATTCCAGCACCGAGTGCGGCAAAAGACTCCAGGAGATACTTGTAAAAATGTGCGAGTGGGGAGACGCTTACGCTGTGGAGCACGGTATATCGCTGACGAAGCGCAATGGTAAAAAGACTTAATGTAGGATTTTTACGGCATCAACGGCCATATCTTTTACGTCGGGCCGGTTGAACTTTTCGGGTGTTACGATATTTTTAGCCGGTATATTTTCCCCCTGGTCCCCGATTCTCACCTCAATGCCCTTTTGTTCCAGACATGTGAGGTAGCCGAACACCTGTGCAAACTCCGGACGTTGTGCCGCCATCGTTAACCCCAGGGCTGTTTTCGCCCCGATTGTAACAAGCGCCGCAACCGAGACAGTAGTTGACTTTTCATCTTTTAAGAAGATTTTTTCCACTTGATTTCCGGCTTCCTATGCGGCGTGCATAAACTCATCGCACAACAGTTCGGAATTTCTGCCTTTTTTTGGGCTGTTAGACAATATAAAAATATTTTTTCATATTTTGTTAATTCTCCGATCTCTTTAGTTTGTTTTCCGCCGGGACAATCTTAGTTTCATATTCTTCAATTTTAAAATTGAGCTTCTCCAGTGCTTTCTGCATCTCCTCTATGCGTGCGAGGAGCTGCCCGCGCTGCTCGATTAGGATCTGTTTTCTGACCTCGATGGTTGCGTCGCCTTGCTGGAACAGCGTGACATACTCGATCAGCGCTTCAATTTGAACACCCGCACTTCGCATACATTTGATGAATTCAATCCACCTGCAGTCTTCTTCCGTATAATCCCTGATTCCGCTTTTATTGCGGTTCACACGAGGAATGAGGCCGATGCGTTCATAATAGCGGAGTGTATCCTGTGAAATATCATATTTTTTGCTTACTTCTGCAATAGTCATGCGGTTTCACCTCCGATGTTCGATAATTATATAACACTTGGAGATAACCCCAAGTCAAGAGTTTTTAAATAGTAGCACTATCCGCGCTGCTATTTTATTTAAAGAGACAGAGTATAATTTGCGTCTGTCTTTTAAGAGTTCGACTGCAAGCTGTTTGGTCAGCATGATAGGACATAAGTTATTGAAGAAAATCACAGTGCTCTTCCACGAATCTTTTGGCTTATGTCCAATGTAATATCCTGAGTTATTGCCCGTTTCCTCAACAACACCGTGTAGACAATGCCAATCAGGAATAATAGCGCATCATTCATCTATTCTTACCAGCTTGTATGTCCTGCTGCCGAGGCCAAGTTCTTCAGCGTACTTCAGAGTATGGATACCTTTTTTCGATTCTATTCGCTCTATCAAATCATGTCCGTCGTGAGCGGTATAAACCAGATCCACACAAGCCTGATCAAGCGCTACTGGATCGAGAGAGGCAAGAATACCAATATCCGCCATTGTAGGATCGGCAGGATGCGAGTCACAATCACAGTCAACTGACAGATTATTCATCACATTGATGTACACAATTTTGTTTCCATGACTATTTATTACAGCGCCGGCTGCTTCCGCCATAGACTCTAGAAACGCCTCCTGCTGGGTTTCGAAACAGAGAGCAAAATCACTGGTTTTATCGGTGCCCCCGGCTGTATGAATCCACATTTTTCCACCGGCTGACGCAATACCGATTGATATGTTTTTTATTGCGCCGCCGAAACCAGCCATGGCATGTCCTTTGAAATGTGAAAGTATTATAAAAGAATCGTAGTTTTTAAAATGGGAACCGACAAAATCTTCCTTGATATGCTTTCCTTTTTCAAAAGGTAAAGAAATAAAACCTTCTTCATCCAAAATATCTACAGGAGCAATAGCGGTAAACCCATGATCTTCTACGACTTGTTTATGCTGGGCTGTATTAGACCGTTTGCCGCTGTAGGCAGTATTGCCCTCAACGATTGTTCCGTTTACCGATTGTACCAAATCTTTAATTAAAGCGGGGGAAAGGAAATTATGTCCACCAGGTTCACCCGTACTGATTTTGACTGCCACTTTACCGGGGAGCTTATGCCCCAGCGCTTCGTAAACTGCCATTAATCCAGCGGGACTTATGTCGCTTGTCATATAAACAATAGATTTCGTTTCGTTTTCAGTCAATTCACTGCTGATGTCTTTACCCTCAACTCTGTCCTTACCAAATAAAATACGTGTTGGGTTGTAAAAATCAAAGTTTAGCACAATAGAACCTCCCTAATATTTTTATATTGACATCGTAAGGCATAGAGTGGATATCTTGGACATCCGGATCAGTTGTGAACGCGGAAAATTCCATCTCATCAAACAACTATTTAATTTCTTTTCACTTTTTTCAACGCGGTTCATAGTAACCCTCCTTCTACGGATCGTAAACAACCCTTTTCACTGGGTAATGTCTATTTTGCGCAGCCATGCGGACACCTTGGCCTGAGCGTCTCCGGCGCCGCTCCCATATATTACAAATTCCTCCAGGACGGTTGATTTAGGGCATAGCTTCACAATATGACTAATCATTCGCCCCTTACCCCCTCCGCCGTGGGTACAAAAGGGTACGATGGTTTTCCCTGACAAATCATATTCAGATAAAAATGTTGCAACCGGCGGGGCTATCGTACTCCACCAATTGGGTGAACCAACAAAAATTATGTCATAAGATTCAATATGATCGATTTTTGTTTTTAAGGGAGGCTTATAACCTGCCTGTATTTCTTTCTTTGCTTGCTCCACAACCGCATTGTATGAATTGGGATAGGGCACTTCAGGCTGTATTTCAAAAATGGTTCCACCAATCTCCCTGTGAATTAGATTTGCAATTTTACGCGTGTTTCCGGCCCAGGTAAAATACACAATAAGGATTTGTTTAGCCATATTCATACTCTCCTTTCTTGTCTTCTAAACCCTTCATACCTGCCTTAAACCACATCCCCGGCATCCGCTTCTGTGCCAGTAGCCGGCGTGGTAGCAATTGCTGCAATGGGGAGCGGAGGATTTTGCATTATTTCCTTTGCCGCTTCCGCTGTGGATGTAGTCCCAAACAGTCCCCTTCATTGGTCGCCATTGCAGCGACAGCCTTGGCAGCATCCAGGCCGCTACCGCCGCCAAGGTTAATTCGCTCCATTTCCGCACGCATTGTCATTCCCAGAAGTTTATACCTATTTTATCTTGTCAAATACGTCAGTCTCCACCCCAGCAATACGAAGCCGTTCCTACGGCACAGGTAGCCGTTTTCTTTGGCGGATTTACCGCTTGAAATCACAATCATGGCTTTTTTTCCTGGCATTATTTGAATGTCAGGTTGTTTAATTGCCCTTTTCCAAACAATATTCTTGTGGGGGGACATACATATTAAAACTTATATTCATCCCTCCGTTTGTGGTAATTCTTTCTCCGCATCCAAAACGGTATTTTCGTATCCTGCAATTTTGATGTCCAGCTTATCCAGTTTTTAATTCCTTCTGCGATTGTCATAGTTTATTTCACCTCCATAATCAGAGTGTACATGCTGGAGTTAACTCCAAGTCAATACCTTTTTGACATTTCATAAATAATTCATCAGAGGTTATGATATAAATTTGGTACTTTTTGGTACAAAAATTTCCTTCAAAATATAAGGTACAAATTGATTTTTGTAGAAGTATAATAAGTACACTTCTATTGGAGGGAACATGGATAAATACAACAAATCGTTTACCTCTATATGGTTTGCTCAAATCATTAGGACCTCAGTCCAGCCAGGCGGAATGACGCTGCTATTTTGGAAGCTTAGAAATTAGAAAACGGCCTTTGCCGCCGAGGAGAACAAAGGCCCAACACGGTTGCCAGCCCGGGTATTTCAACCCCCAGATTGGCAAACTGGAGCGGTTAATGCCGGAAAGGAGTGGAAGCTTTTTATTAACAATCCGCGGCTGTCCAGACGGCCAGTATTTCTATGCTATAGACCGCATGGGGGTTATTCACCGGCAGAAAGCGTGTTTTGCCTGATTGATGAACAGATGGAACCAGTGCTGCGTAAATGCCCGATGTCGAACGCGAGGCCATGTTCCGTTTTGACGAAGTGCTCCAAGGAAGCGGGCAAAAAAAATAGGACAGGATATGTCCCTGTCCGCTCCTCGCGGCTCGCGACCAAACGGCGACCAAAAACCATTTCCTTCCAACTTAGTCACCGCTTCGTCTCGAAAGCCGCGCCATTATTTGCTTTTTTTGGAGCTGATGGTGGGATTCGAACCCACGACCTGCGCATTACGAGTTTGATTAGGTATATTATATTTAATTATGTTAAATTATTCCATATCCCTTAAAGTCTTGCGCCACGTGGATTGCACGGTTTTATTAATTACATGGTATATCATTAAATTATACCTTGTTATATTAAATTCGTTAGAAGAATGTTAGAAGATAGTTTCTCATGAATTATTGATTTTGGAAAACTCTTTATAAAAATAATGCAAAAGTAAGTTTTTATAGTAAAAATTTTTGCTAAACATAGAGGAAAATAATGCTTTTTGTAGAATACCTTCCCATCAAAAAGCCGTTTAATGATAGTACGGCATTAAGAAAGGAAGGTTGTTATGAATTTCGGTAAATGGGATTCGACAGTTCATGAATCTATTGATCAGCAAAAACGAATTGCAAGCGCAAGGAAAGCTGAATGCACTCCGTTACATATTGATAAAGAAAATTGTTGCGGTCAATTTAGCGGTTCGCATGGTTATTATAATACTACTTTAAATGAATGCACTTGTATTGACTTTATAAGGCGGCGTTTACCATGTAAGCATATGTACCGATTAGCAATCGAACTACAAATGATTAATCTTTCCGTAGAAACAGATTCAAGGAAGATCAAAAACCCTCCACCTGCCGATAGTTTGAATCTTGCAGAATCAGTATCTAACATTGAAGCTCTTTCCAGTGAAGCACAGATTGCTTTAAAAACCTTTCTTTTAGAACATTTGTATCACAAGAAAGAGATTGTTGGTGTTATGCGTAATGATGAATTTTCAGAGTTGATAGATTCTGGTATCCTTCGATGCGTTCAAGATCCTGAAAGGCTATTGGAAATATTTCCACGCAATGAACTGAACAAAAGAATTTCAGCACTAAATATTGATAATTTCAAAAAGAATATGTCCCTTAAGAATCTTATTCAATGGTGTATTGCAAATATACCCGATAAAATATCCTCTATTTGTTCAGATGCATATGTTTTGCAGTTGAACCCAATTTATAATAAAACAAAAAGGCAACTATATACATATCTTCACCGAAAATATGACAATGAAGAATATTTTAATGGTGAAAAGATTGTTTCTTACCCTGCTGGTGCGATGTTTATATCTTCAATTAATTTGAAGTATGACGGGTCCGGTTATAAATCCTCTAATTATTCGGGTTATGAATTTCCCGATGATGAGGTTACTGCGTTGCTTAATAAATATAACTGTAATCGGTGCAATAAAAAATAAAGCCATGGGGGTTCTGCTTCCCATGGCAATAGTGTAAATTCTGCCAAAATTAGTGTTCCCCGTCAGGTATAAAATTTCCCCCGGCCTCAACCGGGGGTGTCTTTATGCCGTCGCTTTTGTAGCATTGGCCCATTCCTCGCCTAATTCATCTTTCATGGTTCGCACTGCCCATTCGATTAAAGTGCGGATTTCTTCGGAAGAAATATTTAACCCGATTTTGGTTGCCTGTTCGGATATAATCTCGGTGGCCTTCTCTACCTTTTCGTCGCCATGGAGCACGCCACCCCATAGTTGCTCTACAGCTTTAACTGCCAGCAGGGCCAGTTCCTGCTTGGCCGTCAGTTCCTCTTGCACTTTCTTGAGCCCTTCGACGCCCAATTTCTTCTTAAGCAAACCAATCAGCATCGCCACTACCACGGTTATCAGGATAGCCAAAGCATCGTATACAAGCCGAAAAACCAGATCTTCCATTTACGCCGCCCCCTTAATCATTTTTTGGACTTCAGCCAGGACGTATTTGATGGACCTGTCCACAATGACAGCCGCCTCCGCTCTGGTGATGGGGGAATTAGGGTCAAAGTTCCCGTCGCCTTTCCCACTGACAACCCCGATCTGGGCCAGGTGCTCGATGTTTCCTTGTGCCCAGTGACCTACAATATCCTTGAACATGGCTGTAGCCACCTCCTGAATGTTTAATCCGAAATATAACATGATGGCCCGAGCAATCCCCTGGGCCTGTTTCCGCAAGAAGTTCTCATCGAACAGCAGGGACGCATCTTCCGGGTTGGTGAGGAAGCCGCGCTCGATGATCACCGCTGGCATATCCGTCTCGCGGATTACTGCATAGTAGTCAACCCCCGGATTTTTCTCGCTCTCGCGAGACCAGACTCCATTATCTCCCCGCTGGAATGGTTGCCTGCCTGTAGCCAGCGTTACCTGATCCACCAAAAGTCTCGCTAGCTTATTGCCGCCCTTGCCGGGCTGGGAGTGGATACTGTGCATAGCGTGATGTCCCTTAGCACTCGGCCCGCCGGCAACATCCGCATGGAGGCTCACAAAGATATCAGCCCTCCAGCGGTTTGCCATTTGGCATCGCTCAGATAGACCGATGTCCCGGTCGCCCCGCCTGGTCATCAAAACATCGATGCCCCGGGCTTTTAGTTCCTGCTCAACGAGAAGTGCAGCACGGAGATTGGTTTCCTTTTCGGGCCGGCCGTTCACCCCCATAGCCCCCGGGTCGCTCCCGCCGTGTCCCGGGTCAATACAAACTTTCATGCATGGTGCACCCCCTTATATGGATGGTTGGTTAGATGAGTTTACAGTTGCCGGTTGTTCGCCATCACCGTCACTTTCACTTCTGGGAACATAGGTAGCGGTAGCCACGGGCTCCTGGTAGTATGTGGTAGCTGGCAATACAGAAGCGCTCCGTTTCTCCATCGATGGCCATCCAATACGTTCTACCGCTTGTCTTGCTACCACGGCCAGGATCGGGTAGGTCAAGACAGTGAAGAAGTCGACCTGGGTGGAGGAAATGTCTTTAGCCATGGCCAGCTTAACACCCACAAATAAAAAGAGCGGCAAGACCAGCAGCGCCGCAAACTCATCAATTGTAAGCCCATTCGGATCATTCCAAAACCCTCTCATGACTTCACCGCCTCGCCCTCTCTAGAAGCTCATCAATCTTGGCCTCCTGGCGGGCCATGGTTACTTGTAGTAATGTTGTGAGATTTTCCAGTGCTTTTGTATTATTCTTTACCACCTCCGCAAGGTCATTTTCGCCCTTTTGTTTCATCCACCTATCCACCAAAAAAATCAGCCCTGCGACGGCGAATGTCGCAAGGCCGTATTGTGCCAGCTCTGTTCCCGGCATTATATCTGCCTCCTTTTTAAAAGTAAGGGTTCTATATAT